>NZ_KV790846.1:0-125121 GCF_001807725.1 Granulicatella sp. HMSC31F03
TCTTCATCAACACTATTTGACAAAGAGCCTTTTTCTTTTACTTAAATTCCTATTTTCTTCCTTTTTTGGTTCCCTTTTCATTCCCTTCCTTTAGGTGTATAATAAGAGTATCAAGAATAAGGATGTGATTTTATGTTTCATGAATATGAAAAAATTCTCGTTCCAATTGATGGTTCAAAAGAAGCAAAACTAGCCTTTGACAAAGCCATTGAAGTTGCCAAACGAAATCATGCGAAGCTTGTATTATCTCATGTCATCGATACTCGTTCTCTTCAAACTCCTACTGGATTTGAGGGTAATTTTTCAGATGAGATTCGTAAACAAGCTGAAAACTTATTTGCTGAATATGTTGATTATGCTAAATCTCATAACTTTACAGATGTTGAAACCGTACTTGAATATGGTTCTCCTAAAGTAGTCATTTCTAAACAACTGACAAAGGATTACAATATAGACCTTATCATGATGGGAGCTACCGGCTTAAATGCTGTAGAACGTCTTTTCATTGGTTCGGTTTCTGAATACGTGATTCGGAATGCCTCTTGTGACGTTTTAGTCGTAAGAACAGACTTAGAAAACAAACGTCCATAATCATTTGATTTAAAGAAATAAGCACAGGATTTCTCCTGTGCTTTCTTTTTATTGGTTTTTTGTATCGAGTAATATCGTTACTGGCCCATCATTTACAAGACTCACTTGCATATCTGCTCCGAACTCTCCTGTTGCAACAGTTAACCCATACTTTGTGCGTAGGATTTCATTGAATTCTTCATAAAGTTGGTTCGCTACTTCAGGACTGGCAGCCCCTGTAAAAGAAGGTCTATTCCCTTTTTTCGTATCGGCAAACAGTGTAAATTGCGAAACAGATAAAATCTTTCCGCCGACTTGGTCAATCGACAGATTCATCTTTCCATTCTCGTCACTGAAGATACGCATGCCTGCAATCTTTTTAGCTAAATAGGAGGCATCATCTCTATTATCATCAGGTCCCACACCAACTAATAAGAGGAAGCCTTGATTGATTTCACCAACAACGGAGCCTTCAATCGATACACTTGCTGACTTCACTCGCTGTAATACTATTCTCATGAACTCCTCCTATGAAATCACACGACGTACACTGTATACATCTGGAATTTGTTTAATCTTATCCACAATAAAGTCTAATTGTTGCGTATTCATAATTCCGATATTGACAGAGATTGTCGCCATCTTATTCGCATCAACTTTCCCGTTAACTGAGTTTAGTGATTTCGTCGTACTGTTGATAACATTCAAGACTTCATTCAATAATCCATTACGGTTGTATCCTTCAACAACTAGTTCCGTATCATATTGTTGTCCTGTGTTAGCAGCATCCTCCCAATCTACTTCGATCAAGCGATTTTGTTCGCTCTCAGGTAGTTGAACGTTCGGACAGTCTTTTCTATGAACTGAAATTCCGCGACCTTTCGTAATATACCCAACAATATCGTCCCCAGGAACTGGATTGCAACAACGACTTAAACGAATTAAAAGATTGTCTACTCCTTCAATAATCACGCCACCTTCGTGACGAATTTTCATCTTTTGACTTTCTTTCTTCTGTCCTTGAGTCGTTGTTTTCTCAAAAGCAGTTTCGACAACTTTTTGGTCCTCAATTTCTTTACGAGCTTTATCGGTCATCTTATTGGCAACTGTTTGATAAGAGACTTCTCCAAAGCCAATTGCTGCTAACAAATCTTCTTCCGTTCCAAAGTTGAAGCGAGAAGCAATGTCTTTCATGCCTTGTTTTGTCATAAAGTCTTTGAAATTAAATCCAAGTTCTGTAATTTGTTTTTCGAGTAACTCTCGTCCTTTAATAATATTCTCATCGCGATCTTGTAATTTGAAGAAACGTTTGATTTTATTTTTCGCACGAGTCGTATAAACAAGATTAATCCAGTCACGAGATGGTCCAAATGAATTGGCAGACGTCAATACCTCTACAATATCCCCAGTCTTTAACTGGTAGTTCAATGGAACAATCTTATTATTGACTTTGGCCCCTACTGTTTTGTTACCAACCTCAGTATGAATATTATAAGCAAAATCAAGTGGTCCAGAACCTAAAGGAAGCTCAGATACATCTCCTTTCGGCGTAAAGACATAAACCTTATCACCGAAGATATCTCCCTTCACACTATTCATAAAGTCTTTTGCATCTTTAGTTTCATTTTGAAGTTCGATTAAGTCCTTAAACCAATCTAATTGTTTTTGTAATGGATCGTTCGTAACTTTTTCTTTATTTCCTTCTTTATAAGCCCAGTGAGCAGCAACCCCGTACTCAGCTACTTGGTGCATTTCGAAGGTACGGATTTGAATTTCCACAGGTCGTCCACCAGGACCAATCACGGTTGTATGGATGGATTGATACATATTCGCTTTTGGAATCGCAATATAGTCTTTAAAACGACCTGGCATTGGTTTCCATTTTGTATGAATTGCTCCAAGTACTGCGTAGCAATCCTTAATACTATCCACTAAAACACGGATCGCAAGTAAATCGTAAATCTCGCTAAACTGTTTCTTTTGATCTTTCATTTTACGGTAAATGGAATAAATATGTTTTGGACGTCCATAAATGACCGCTTCAATTTCCAAATCTTTAGTCGCTTCTTTAATATTTTCAATCGTCGTTTCAATGTACTCTTCACGTTCATCACGTTTTGAATTCATGAGATGAACAATACGATAATATTGTTGTGGGTTTAAATAACGAAGAGACGTGTCTTCTAATTCCCACTTAATTTTATTCATCCCTAGACGGTGCGCTAACGGTGCATAAATTTCAAGCGTTTCTTCCGCAATCATTCTTTGTTTTTCAGGCTTATGAAATTTTAATGTACGAAGATTATGTAGTCTATCAGCTAGTTTTACCATAATCACACGCAAATCATTAGCCATCGCAAGAAGCATTTTACGGTGATTCTCCGCTTGTTGTTCTGCGTGAGATTTATATTTGATTTTTCCTAATTTCGTGACACCTTCTACAAGAAATGCTACATCTTTTCCAAACTCATACTCAATATCATCGATACTAAATCCCGTATCTTCAACAACATCATGAAGAAACCCTGTTGCAATAGTATCAGGATCCAGCTTTAATTCCGCAAGAATCCCAGCAACTTGGATAGGATGAACAATATACGCTTCACCTGATTTACGCACTTGTTCCTTATGAGCGAAGGTTGCGAAATAAATCGCTTTTTCTATAAATTGAATGTGCTTCTCATTCATGTACTCCTTACACATTGCAAGGACATCATCTGAGGTATAAGTCTTATTTTTAGACATTTGAATCTCCTTAAGCATTTCTTGATTGCATGTAGTAATTTATAGTACCGCTCTAAACGAATATCGTCAACTGAAGTTTATTGGAGTAATTCACATTGGTATGATAATGCACTTAAAGCATATAAAGGAGCAGTTTCTGCTCGTAAAATTCTTGGCCCTAATGAACAAGTATGAAACTCATTCATTTGTAATTTGGCTACTTCTTTTTCGTCAATGCCGCCTTCCGGACCAAAAACGAAAACAATCTTTTCTCCTTCTTTTAAAGCTTGTAAACTCTTTACAAGTTGAACCGTTTCGCCTTCTTTTACAGCTTCTTCGTATGCAATTAATTTTTGATGATACGGTTTTGTGTATTCAATCAAACTGTCGATCGTCATTACTTCACTAACAAAGGGTACTTTTAATCGATGAGACTGTTCGCTTGCTTCTTCTGCTATCTTTTGTAGTCTTTCAGTTTTTTTGCTAGCTTTATCCTTGTTCCATTTCACAACATTTCTAGACATCTCAATAGGAATAATTTCATGAACTCCTAATTCAGTTGCTTTTTGAACAATCCAATCTAATTTGTCTCCTTTTGATAAACCGACTGCAATTGCGGTAAATACGGGAAGTTCCACCTTTTGATTTAAGGTCTTAATAACTCTTACTTCAAAAGGTTCTAAACAAACTAGTTCAACTATGGCTAAGGTACTATTCTCATCCACAATTTCAAACTGCTCTTCTACTTTCATTCTCATTACTTTTTTCAACTGATGAATCTGTTCCTTTGAAAACTCAAGTGAATGAGTAGTTTCGCTAACGATTCCTTTTACAAAATAACGTTGCATTTACTCAACATCCTTTTTCATAATAAAACAATTCCACTCTCTCATTATCATTCTTTCAACAAGAGTAAATCCAGCTTTTTCATAAGCTTCCTTCACTTCATTTGCTTTTGACTCTATGATTCCAGATAAAATTAACCTTCCATCATCATTCAGATTTCGATAAGCATCTTCTGGCATTTGAAGTAAAATTTCAGCCAAAATATTCGCAACGATTAAGTCACTCTTCTGATCTACCCCAACAAGTAAATTATTTTCATAAACTTCGATTTCACCAATGGTAGGATTCAATGCAATGTTTTCTTTTGCAACTCGAGTAGCCATTTCATCAATATCAAATGCAGTCACCTTACTTGCACCTAATAGTTTAGAAGCAATACTTAAAACACCAGATCCTGTACCCACATCCAAAACACTCTCATTTCCTCGAATCGTTTGCTCTAAAGCAGTTAGGGACAATTGAGTCGTTGGATGTGTTCCTGTTCCAAATGCTAAACCAGGGTCCAATTCGATTAATAACTCATCATCTTGTTCCTTTTCATAATCAACCCAACTAGGAACCACTGTTAAAAATCTCGTGACACGCACAGGAAAATAATATTGTTTCCATGCATTAGCCCAGTCTTCTTCTCCTACTTCTTTCACTTGAACGGATAGCGGTCCTGTTTGCAAGCCATAAACTTTAATTTCCTCTAGTTTTTCATGAAGAAGGACATCTGAATCCTTTGACCACTGTGAAGGTTGAAAATATCCTTTAACGATCACTGTATCTGTTTCGTAAAGATCTTTTTGCTGAACTTTTAACCATTCAAGTTGTTCATCCGTTAATTGATAATAGTCCTGTGGATCTTCAATAGAAACTCCTTTGGAACCTAATTCAATCAGAATAGAGCTTACTACTTCTACACTTTCTGAATGTGTATTTACCGATACTTCTAACCAATTCATGATAATCCTCTACTTTACAAGTTTATTTTAAAAAATTATATCAAATTTCATTAAAAATAACTAAAAATAACTCTGTCGTATTTGTATTTTCCTAGTGATTTTAGTATCATAAAGAAGATAAATTAAATTAATGATTATTATGATTGATTAAAAAAGGGGAAAGCAATTATGGCGCGTATTTCATTAAGTACAAAAGATATTTTACAAAAACAATTTAAACGCTCATTCAGAGGTTTTGATATTGAAGAAGTCGATGCATTTTTAGACTTAATTATTCGTGATTATGACACATTCCAAAAGGAAATCAGCTTTTTACAAGCAGAAAACGAACGTTTATTAACGAAAGTAGACGAATTATCTCGTCAAGCAACTGTATCAAAAGTAAATCGTACTTCTAATGTTTCTTCTTCAGGAGTGACTAACTTTGATATTTTAAAAAGACTTTCAAATCTAGAAAAACATGTTTTTGATTCGAAGTTAGAAGAAGGAAATGGTGCTCATTCTTCATTGGATTCAACAGAAGATGATGACGATTTTTATAAAACACGTGTAATTACACCATTACGTGACAACGATTATTAATCATAAATGTATCAATATTGATACATTTAACTAATTACTAAGTAAACTTTGAGTAATCGCGGCATTCAATGCTGAGGAAAGTCCATGCTCGCACAAGCTGAGATGCTTGTAGTGTTCGTGCTTAGCGAAACAATAAGCTAAGGCAACTTCATGTTGACGGCAGAAAAACGAGCTACGGCAATGCTATGCTCTAGTATTCTTGAAAGTGCCACAGTGACGAAGCAATTTTGGAAACGAAATTGGTGGAACGCGGTAAACCCCTCGAGCGAGCAACCCAAACTTATGGTAGGGGCACTCTTACTAGGAAATGAACGAAAAAAGAGACACATTTGTGTAGACAGATGATTACTGAAATTTAATGGATCCTGCTATTAAATGGAACAGAACATGGCTTATAGAAGTTTACTTCAGGATTTTTAGCAAATGGTAAGGAGTGAGGCCTTGTGTCCACTCCTCTTTTTACGAATAAAGGAGAAATCTATGACAAAATATAAATTAGTAGCAACTGCAGCTGCAGGAATTGAAGCTCTCGTTGGTAAAGAATTACGCAACATGGGTTATGAGGTTCAAGTAGAAAACGGAAAAGCCTTCTTTGAAGGTGACGACTACGATATCGCTCGTACAAATATTTGGCTTCGAACTGCAGACCGTATCAAAATCATTATGGGACAGTTCACTGCAAAAACTTTCGACTCGCTCTTTGAACAAACAAAAGCGATTCCATGGGAGAAAATTCTTCCCGTCGATGCTGAATTCCCAGTTTCTGGTAAATCTGTAAAATCGACTCTTCACAGTGTTCCTAACTGCCAATCCATCGTTAAAAAAGCGATTGTCAATCGTTTAAGCGAAGCTTATCATCGTCGTACTCACTTGCCTGAGTCTGGTGCCCTCTACCCTATTGAAGTGGCGATTTTAAAAGATGTTGTCACTTTAACAATTGATACAAGTGGAACAAGTCTCTTTAAACGTGGCTACCGTACAGAAAAAGGTGGCGCGCCACTGAAAGAAAACATGGCTGCGGCTCTTGTGATGCTTACAAGTTGGTATCCCGATAAACCATTCTACGATCCGACTTGTGGTTCTGGGACAATCCCAATTGAGGCGGCTCTGATTGGTAAGAATATCGCTCCTGGATTGAATCGTTCGTTTGCTGCTGAAAAATGGACATTCTTTACTCCAGGCGTATTTGACAAAGTCAGAGAAGAAGCAAGAAAAGAAATCCGCACTGATATCCAACTCGATATTCTTGGTGCCGATATTGATGGCTCTATGATTGAAATTGCTAAACAAAATGCGATTAAAGCAGGAGTCGCGGACCAAATCGAATTCAAACAAATGCAGTTGAAGGACTTTCGCACAAAGAAAGAAAATGGAATTATCGTGGCAAACCCACCATACGGAGACCGTCTTCTTTCTGAAGAACAAGCTCAAGCCATCTATAAACAAATGGGTGAAACCTATGCACCACTGACAACTTGGAGTAAATATATTTTAACGAGTGACTTAACATTTGAAGATCACTATGGTCAAAAAGCGACAAAGAAACGCAAACTCTATAACGGTGCTATCCGTACTGACTACTTCCAATTCTGGGGTATTAGAAAACGTCGTATTCAAGAAGACCAATAAAGCACAAAAAAACGCAATGGACAAATTTCCATTGCGTTTTATTTTTACTTATTATTCATTCTTTCCAATCACTTCAAATGTCACATGATCAATTCCTAAATCACATTTCACTTGGTCGCCTGGAAGGATGCTTGCACGGATGATTTCTTTAGCAAGTGGCGTTTCAATTTCACGTTGAATATAACGAGAAATTGGACGAGCACCGTACACTGGATTATAAGCATTATCTGCAATCCAATCTTTCAATTCATCTGTGAAGCTTAGGACGATTTCTTGATCTTCTACACGTTTGGCTAATTGTTTCAACATCTTCGTAATGATACCACGAATATTGTCTTTAGAAAGTGGTGTGAAGAAGATTGTTTCGTCGATACGGTTCAAGAACTCTGGTTTGAAGGTTGCTTTTAGAACACCCTCTACTGCTGTACGAGTTTCTTCATCGATTGTTTCACCTTGATTTTCAAGCAAGAATTGTGAACCAATATTACTTGTCATAATCATCACTGTATTCTTGAAGTCTACTACACGTCCTTTAGAATCGGTTAAGCGTCCATCGTCTAATACTTGTAATAAGATATTAAATACATCTGGATGAGCTTTTTCAATTTCATCTAAAAGAACGATTGTATATGGATTACGACGAACAGCTTCTGTTAATTGGCCTCCTTCTTCATATCCAACATATCCTGGAGGAGCTCCCACTAAACGAGACACTGAATGTTTTTCCATATATTCACTCATGTCGATACGAACCATATGGTCTTCTGAGTCGAACAAATCTTCTGCAAGAGCTTTAGCAAGTTCTGTCTTACCAACCCCTGTAGGTCCGAGGAATAAGAAACTTCCGATTGGACGGCTAGGATTTTGTAAGCCTGCACGAGAACGAAGTACTGCTGAAGCTACTTTTTGTACAGCTTCATCTTGACCGATGACACGTTCATGAAGAATATCTTCTAAGTGAAGAAGTTTTTCACGTTCGCCTTCCATAAGTTTTGTTACAGGAATACCTGTCAAGCGTCCCACTACTCGAGCAATTTCTTCTGAAGTTACTGATTCTTGAACGAGACGTTGCGTGCTTTCAGCATTCGCTTTATTTTGTTCTTCTAATTCCTTCAATTCTTGTTCAAGAGCTGGAATACGTCCGTGACGAAGTTCAGCAGCTTTTTCAAGGTTATAATCAGCTTCTGCTTGTTCTAATTCACGTTTAGCATGATCGATTTCTTCACGTTTATTACGGATTTTATTGACTTCTTCTTTTTCGATTTCCCATTTCATTTTGAGGTTATTGGCTTTTTCACGTTGTTCTGCTAATTCCTCTTGTAAAATAGCAAGACGTTTTTGAGAAGCGTCATCTTTTTCCATTTTCAATGCTTGTTCTTCGATTTCAAGTTGCATCAAACGACGAGTGACTGCGTCAAGTTCTGTTGGCATTGAGTTCATTTCAACGCGGATTGTAGCACAGGCTTCGTCGACTAAGTCAATCGCTTTATCTGGCAAGAATCTGTCAGTAATATAACGGTTTGATAAAGTCGCAGCAGCCACTAACGCACTGTCGTGAATATTTACACTGTGGTGGATTTCGAAACGTTCTTTCAACCCACGAAGAATTGAAATGGTGTCTTCAACAGTTGGTTCTTGAACAAGTACTTTTTGGAAACGACGTTCTAACGCTTTGTCTTTTTCCATATTTTCACGGTATTCGTCAAGAGTTGTAGCACCAATACAATGTAATTCACCACGAGCCAACATTGGTTTTAGTAAGTTACCAGCATCCATTGAGCCTTCTGTCTTACCAGCACCAACGATTGTGTGGATTTCATCGATAAATAAGATGATGCGTCCTTCTGATTTTGTTACTTCTTTAAGAACGGCTTTCAAACGTTCTTCGAATTCACCACGGTATTTTGCACCTGCGATTAAAGCACCCATATCTAATGAGTAGATTAATTTATCTTTTAAGTTTTCTGGTACGTCTTTTTTAACGATACGTTGCGCTAATCCTTCAACGATTGCTGTTTTACCAACACCAGGTTCCCCGATTAAGACAGGGTTATTTTTTGTTTTACGAGATAAAATACGAATCACATCTCGAATTTCTTCGTCACGTCCAATGACTGGATCTTGTTTACCAGATTGAACAGCTTCATTTAAATTACGTGCATATTTTGATAATGCTTCATATTGTTCTTCTTGATTTTGACTAGTCACACGTTCTCCCCCTCTTAGCTCTTCAATTCGAGCTCTCAAATTTTCTTTGGTTATATGCTGTTGTACTAAATAGCGTGTTAATGGATGATTTTGTAGTTCCATTAATGCAAGTACAACTACCTCTGTAGATAAGTAATCGTCTTTAAAGCTTTCTCTAATCTTTTCAGCTTCTGTAAAGAGTCGATATAAGTTTTGACTCATACTTTGACCGTATTGGACATTTTGCCCTTCCACTACAGAAATACGGTCTAATTCTTTATCAATTAATTCCTCAAATTCTTTGTCATTCACTTGTAAATCACTATATAAATTTCTAGCAAAGTGATTTGGTTCCATAAATACTTTCCATAAATGAGGAATATCTATTTCTTGATGTTTACGGACCATCGCAATTTGTTGCGCTTGGCCTAATGCTTGTTGCATTGTTGTTGTCATTTTTTCAATATTCATCTTCATTCCTCCTTTTGTGGTCTCTTGACCATGAATTAAGTATACACCTTTAGTCAGGAAAGGTCAATAGTGTTATTTGACTTTTTTTGACCTTAATAAAAATTTAAAAACAGCCACTTGAGTAGCTGCTTTTACTATTACATTTCAATTCGAATAGCTCTTCTTATACAATAATATCCTGCTGCTAATTTTCCGTTTGGATCAACAAAAAGTGGTAGATTTACTGAATAGTAAGAAGAAAGAGGTAATAAATTTAACACAGGTGCTTTAAAATTTTCTTCCAGCCAAGCTCCTTTGGTATATGGACGACCTTCAATAATTTCTGGTCCGAATTCAGCGTTTGCAATTTCTAAACCAAACATATTCTCTTGCCATAAAGGAGACTTAAACTCATCCTGCAACAGAGTTCTATGTAGTTGATTTCCCCATTTAAATAAACGTCTCGTTCCACTACCGCAACAATATTCCCATTCATCTTCATTTAACAGTCCCATTCCGGATCTTTCTATCTCTTTGCGTCCTTCATCATAACTAACTGGATCTGCTACATAACACGCAAAAAGATCTGGATTTTGAATATCTTGTTGCATGAAGTACTGATCGACTCTTACTGCTCTTGGAAATTCTTGAAAAAGAGCTTCTAAAGAATTATCTGGAGTAATGGCCTCTTCTAAAATGGATAATGTTTCACTTGATACCATATCTTCCCCATCTATCTGACCAGTGACCACAGAATAATGACCAATAAATTTTAAGCCAACGAAATTAGGCTTCTTTTCAACTAACATTGCTGAAATATCAACTTTTCTTAATTCAGATGTCATCAAATTAATGCCATCTTCAACAATCTGAGTAGTTAGCTTTTCAGAAGAAAGATCTTTCTCTTGAACATTTTGATTTAAAAACATAAACCCAGTTACGTGTTGGTTCAAATACCGTTTAAACGCATATCTTAGTTCTTGTCTCTCTTCACTGCAGTCAAGACCTGAAAGTCCTGACAAACCGCTATCCCACCCAAGAACAACCTCTTTCTGACCAGGTACAAAAACAAAAACTCTGCCATCAATCGTTACTTCAAACGTATCATTTGTGATACCAGCGTAATCATATTGTACAAACTTTAAATCTTCAATTGTTAGTATTGGATTCACGAAAAAGCGTAGAATATTTCGAATTACTACTTCTTTTGATTCTCTACTTAAATTTTTCCAAGTAGGATTTAACACTCGCTCAAAAAAATCATTAGCCATACTTTCACCTCATCTTCATTATACGTTATTTCTTACAAAAATCACTCTTTTTTAACTTTCATTTATGCTATAATTGTGAAGAATCGAAAGGAAGTATTTCATGAATTTATTTATTTTTGGAAATCCAATGTCTGGCAGTTTTTCAGGCCAGCAACAAATTAATCATATTGTCGAAGTTTGTACAGAAAAAGGAATTCCCTTCAAATTATTTCAGACTCAAAGAGCTGGAGAACTTCCCGAATTGATGGACAAACATCTACAGCAACGAAATCAACATACCGTAATCGTTATTGTTGGTGGTGATGGCACTCTCAATGAAGCTCTTCAATATTTAAAACAACAGAACATCTTTGTACCTCTTAGCTATTTACCGGCTGGAACTGGGAATGATTTTTCACGGGAAATGAATTTAACTCATCACGCGAGAAAGTTTATCGAAAAGCTTTCAAAGAATCATATTATTGACTTAGAATTTCTTACTTATTCAGAAGAAAACTCACAAACAACTGGTATCATTTTAAATTCGATGGGATTTGGGATTGATGCTGCTATTTGTGAAATAAACCAAAAACAAAGGCAAGCACTCCTGCAAGCTAAAGGGATTAAAAAAGCTTCTTACTTAACTCCTATTATTAAGGCTTTTAAAGAACGCAAAGAGTTTGATGCCCTAATCACTCTTGATGACAAAGAAAGTTTTACTTCTACAAAAAATCTTCTACTTGGAGCTTTTAATCACGCCTACTTTGGAGGTGGGATTCGCTTTGTACCTTCTGCAACACAAGGAAGTCATCATTTTCAAATTGCAATTGCAAGAAAAGTTTCTCTTTTTACAGTTCTAAAAGCTTTTCCGTTTATTTTAACAAATGGAACTCATTT
Organism: Granulicatella sp. HMSC31F03; assembly: GCF_001807725.1. NCBI lineage: Bacteria > Bacillati > Bacillota > Bacilli > Lactobacillales > Carnobacteriaceae > Granulicatella > Granulicatella sp. HMSC31F03. The sequence continues at coordinate 12,083 of NZ_KV790846.1, forward strand.
CAAACTGTTTCCCAAAAATTTAAAAGAATACTCATGTACAAAAGCCAATATAAAAATTAATGAACCTATAAAAGCTCAAAAAGATGGAGAATTTGTAACATATCCAACGGTGAATTTGAATCTTTCCATGGATCATTATCCTTTTCTACTTACAAATGAAACTTAAAAAGGCGAATGCTAAAGCATTCGCCTTTTTATTACTTTTTAAATAGTTTTTTCAAACTAAATAAAGGTTCAGTTTTAACGATTTTATCATTTCCAATAAAATCTCTCATCATTTTAAGAGTTCGCCCAGCATCTGAAGAAATAAACTGAAATGTTCCAGCTTGTTTCGTATCAATATAGTATGCTCTAATAAAACGTCCTTTAAACATGACATGAGCCCTAACCAATTTAATTTCTTCCCATGGAATTTGAAGATAGCTTTCCGGGTTCTGATGATTATAGAATTCAAATGCGCGATCTCCAATAAGGATATCACCATTTTTAAATCCTAGTCCTCCATTAAAAAGGTTTGCTTTTGTTTTATAAATCGCTTTTGTATTTAATGAAACAGCCATAGTCTATCTCCAATCAAGTAGGATTAAGGAGCCATTACTCCTGTTAAACCAGCTAAAATACCTAGGACAAATAGCCCGAAGATAATGTAAATTGGTTTTACATTTTTCTTCAATAACCACATTACAAAGAATGTTAATAGTAAAGCAGCCAATCCTGGGATCAATTTATTCAAGTTGTCTTGAAGAGTAGTTACTACTTCAGGCGATAACTTTTTACCATCTAATAATTTAGCAACAATCTCTTGAAGTTGTCCACCAGTTACAACATCATCTTTTCCAGGAGTTTGAATATATTGATCGGCCGTCAATTGTACTTTTGTTAAGACAAGTGGGAATTTCATACTTGTCCAACGCTGTACTAAAATCCCCATTACAAACATCCCTACAATTGATGAAACTTTTGTAATAGATTGTAAAATACCACCAGATAAGTCTTTAGTAATCTCAGAACCTTGGCGATATCCTAACTCTTGTGTATACCACATAAAACCAATACGAATTAAGTTCCAAACAATAAAGAAGAATAATGGTCCAATGATTGAACCCGTTGCTGCTAACCCAGCGGCAATCGCACCTAAGATAGGACGAGCAGTAAACCAGAATACGGGGTCACCGATACCAGCTAGTGGTCCCATCATACCAACTTTAACCCCTTGGATTGTTGCGTCATCAATTGGCGCACCGTTTGCACGGTCTTCTTCTAAAGCTAAAGTTACCCCAAGAATTGGTGAAGCAATATATGGGTGAGTATTAAAGAATTCTAAGTGACGTTTTAACGCTGCTTTTGAATCTTCTGGGTTTGGGTATAATTTTTTCAATGCAGGAATTAGGGAGAATGCCCATCCTCCATTTTGCATACGTTCATAGTTCCAAGAACCTTGTAAGAATTGTGAACGTAACATAACTTTTAAGCGGTCTTGTTTCGTTAAAGATACTTTTTTCTCTGTCATCTCATTCACACTCCTTAGTAGTCATTTAAAATGTCACCTAGTGGGTCTCCAGAACCTGAGCGTCCACCAGTTGAACCATTTCCGCTGTTATTAGATAAGTTTAAGTAAATTAACGCTAAACTTAAAGCGATAACACCAGTTGCAATCAATGTTAACTCGTTTAAAGGAGCGATTGCGAAACCGATGAAGAAGAATGGCCAAGTTTCTTTAGAAGCCATTAAGTTAATAACCATTGCTAGCCCCACAGCAACTACCATGTTACCACCAATTGTCATACCATTAGCAAACCAATCAGGAATTGATTTTAAGTAACCTTGAACAACATCTGAAGGTAAGAATAAAAGTAATCCAGCTGGAATCATAATACGTAATCCTTGGCAACATAATGCAACATAATGCCAGAATGAAACTCCTTTGAAGTCTCCTTTTTCAGCCGCTGCATCCGCTCTATGGACTAATGCAACTGATAATGTACGTACCACCATTGTTAAAACTAAACCAACTGTTCCTAAAGTAACAGCAGTAGCAATAGCAAGGTTACGTCCACCTTCTGAAAAATCATTCCCTTTAATAAAAATAATAGCTGAAGCTACAGATGCTAAAGCAGCATCTGGTGCCACCGCAGCACCTACGTTTGCCCAAGCAAGTGCAATAATTTGTAAAGAACCACCAAGGATAATTCCCTCAGTTAAATGTCCTGTCGCAAGCCCAACTAATGTACAAGCAATAATTGGTTGGTGGAATTGAAACTCATCTAAAATCCCTTCCAAACCAGCTAAGAATGCGACAATTAGGACTAAAATAATTTGAATTACATTAAAATCCATAATAATCTCCTATCTCTCTATTATAGTTTCAAGCCTTCGTTAGACTTTGCTTCAATCAATTTAAAGATGTCGGCAGGAGAATCCGAAACAACTTTTCGAACATCCATTTTAACACCTAAGTCACGTAATTTTTTATAAGTTTCCACATCATCTTGGTCTAATGATAATGCATTACTTACTTGAACTTTACCTACAGAGTGTGCCATTGATCCAATATTTAATTCATCAATATGAACACCTTTTTCAATAACTTCTAAAGCCTCTTGCGGTGTTTCGAATAATAATAATGCCTTTGTATCCCCAAAACGTGGATCGTTATAAACTTCAACTAGTTTATTGAGTGGAATCACATGAGCACGAACTCCAGTAGGTGCTGCTTGTTCAATTAATTTCTTACGTAAATCATCTTTTGCAACTTTATCAGAAACTACGATAATGCGGTTTGGATTTGTTGCTTTCGTCCAGCTTGTAGCTACTTGTCCATGTAACAAACGAGTATCGATACGAGCTAAAACAAATTTAATTTTCCCGTCTCCAATAACTGTTCCTTCTGGAATGGCTCCGTTAGTAACAGGTGCTGAAGGTGCAGATTTTTCCTCTTTCTTCTCTTCTGGTTGAAGAGCTTCTGGACGAATCTTAACTCCTTCAATCGCAGTTGGTGCAATTGCCTTTGCGATTTCATGAGAAGTATTCATTGAAAAACGACTAGCGTACGATTCAATAAGCATTGGTAAGCTTAAACCAGCAACAATTGCACGATGTTCAGGATCTTCTTCGAACAAAATATTTGCTTGGTTAAATGGGCTTCCTCCCCATAAATCTACTAAAAATAGAATTTCTTCTGTCTCTAGTTTATCAACAGCCTCACGCAGTTTACGTTGTAAGTCTTCAGGGCCTTCACTTGGCATAAATGTAACTGATTCAACTTTTTCTTGGTTTCCAAAAATCATAGAACCAGATTGTTTTATCCCGTCAGCGAATTCACCATGACTTGCAATGATAATCCCTACCATAAAGCTACCTCCTTTATATAAATTTAATCATTTTATTGATTTAATTTATAATAACACAACACTGGGAATTTTTCACTAAAATCAACCGTTAATATACGCTGAATTGAGTGCTTTTTGAGCAATAAAAAAAGATAAAAAACCAGTCAAAAATGACTGGTTTTTTATAACATAAATTAATAGTTAGGACGAGCGTACCCAATGATATAGTATGCGGATAAGCGATGAGTGTGGCGCACTACTTTTGACTCATCAACATTCAAATGTTCCGTGGTATTTCCTTCAATAGTTACGATTTTCCCATCTTCTACTTTTTCAACAATTGCAATATGATCTGCAAGACCATCACCATTCCAGTCAAAAGTTACAATATCTCCAGCTCTTGGTGTTGATTTGCCAATCCAAATTCTCTTATTTTTGAAAATATTTATGTGATAAGGAACATACGCTTCTTTATCAATAAGGTCAATCATTCCCGCAATTTGGTACATAGATGAAACAAAAACATCGCACCAATCATCCCAGCTTTGTACTTTATATCCACTATAACTACTTGGTCCAGAATTATATTGATTAACCAAATATTGGTGAAGAGGATTATACTGTTCTACTCCAATAAAGCCTCGAGCTAAATCCAGTAAGATTTCTTTACGATTCTTAGCTTCGCTAATGTTGGAAACCCAAGCACCATCAGAACCTACATAATATTTAAAATTATCTACCCATTTATTGGTTGCCATCTTTCCATCATCTAAAAGATAATAACTTCCGACCCATTTGTTTCGGGAAGGAATACCATTTGAAAAATGATACCAATCACCGGAAGAGTTTTGTTTCCATCCATCTTTCCCTTTTTGGGCTTCTGGAATCCATTTTCCATCCTCATTGACATAGTATCGATTTTGATCGACCCATTGATTAACGAGCATCTCTCCCGTTTCACCCAAGTAATAATTACCTCTCCAAGCATTTTTAACTAGAGATTCTTTTCCTTCGTAAAAGTACCAATAACCATTCTCTTTTACCCATCCAGATTTCATCTTCTTATCTCTAATCCAAGCACCATTATCACCAACAAAATAACGATAATCATCTACCCATTTGTTCGTTGCCATTGTGCCATCTTCTTGTAGAAAGTAATTTCCTTTCCATACATTTCTTACTGGTAATCCATTTTCATAGAAATACCAAATAGAATCTAATCTAATCCAATTTTCTTTTTTCTTTCCTGGGACCCAAACACCATCTTTATCGACGTAATATTGGTAATTATCAACCCAATTATCAACACTCATTTTCCCATCAGATCCTAAATAATAATAAGAATCGACCCATTTGTTTCGAGTAAGATTTTCTTGTACGTCATAATAGTACCAAAAACCATCTTCCTTTTTCCAACCGGTTTTTTTGATTTTTCCTGGTATCCATTTTCCTGAAGAATCAACATAATAGCGATAATCATCTACCCACTTATTTGTCGCCATTTGACCATTATGTTCTAAATAATAGTCCCCAATCCATTTAGAAGTCTCTAGAACACCATTTTGATTATAATAGTACCAAATCCCATTTGAATCCTTCATCCATCCGGTGCGTTTCACTTCTTTTTCTTTATTAGGAGCCTCTTCTTTCTTTTTCAATACCGTTTCTTTTGTAGTGACTTCATCTTTTTCAGGCTTTGCAACGGTAGTAGTTTCTTCAGTAACATTTTTATTCACTGTTGATTCTGTTTGATTTTCATTTGCTAAAACCGCTTGTCCATTCATAAAAAGTAAACCTATAAAAATTCCCAAAGCTTTCTTAATTTTCATACTCCCCATCCTTTTAATGCAAAAATTTATTTCCACTGTCGTCAAAGTAGAAAGTAAATCCTTCTCCAATGACCTGATTTACATCTGTAATAATAACAAAGGCGTTCGGATCTATTTCATGAATGATGCGTTGAATTGGCATTAATTGTTGACGATTCACTACAACATAAAGAACTTGTCTTTTATCTTTTGAGTAAAATCCATGCCCATCAAGAACCGTGATTCCTCTGTCTAATTGCTCTTGAATTGTTTGACCAATTAGTTCGTACTGATTTGAAATAATCATTATAGCTTTTCGTGGGTTAAATCCTTCGAGAATAAAATTAATGACCTTACTTGCAATAAATAGCATCATTAACGTTAAAACAGCCTTTTCAAATCCTATTACAAATGCTAAAGGAGTGACAACAATGGTATCAATTACCAATAATGAAGATGAAACTGGCCACCCAAGATATTTATTCATCATCATTGCAATAATATCTGTTCCAGCAGTTGTGCCTTTTCCTAAAATAACAAGTCCCAAAGCAATACCAACAAATACACCAGCAGCAACTGAGGCTACTACTAGGTTCTCAGGCACAAATACTGGCCATTCCTGAGTGTATTTTAGAAACATCGGTAATTCAAATACGGCGAGAATTGTATAAATCATTGTTTTCTTCTCTAAGTAACGATAACCGACGATTAATAAAAAAACATTTAAAACTAGACTTGATAATGCAGGATCAATATTTAGCGTATAGAACATAAGAAGTGTTACTCCCGTAAGGCCACCTTCACCAAAATGATTAGCTATTACTACAGCGTTAATAGTGTATGAAAATAAAAAACAGCCTAAAGTTACGAGCATAAACGATTTTAAAATATCTTTTTTAGAAATAGCTTGCAGTTTAATTACCTCCCTACTCTGGTTCTCTATGGAATCTTCCATAAAAGTTTTCTGTACTAATTTGATTGATAATCGCACGAGGATCCGCTTCTTTAATAACAGCTACGGCATCCATAACTTCATAAGATGAAATTACTGTATGTAATAGATACATTTTTTCTCGACTAAATCCTCCAATAGCGTCCACACATGATATTCCATGCCTTATATTCTTTAAATAAGATTGCATAACATCTTCCCCATAACGAGTCGTAATCTGTAATGTAACCCTATGATATCTCTGATGGAATGTGCTAATCACTTTCGTAGAAATGTATTGGAATATAATCGAATAACCTGCATTTCTCCATCCAAATAACGCCCCAAATATTACAAGTAATAATGTATTAAATAAGAATACTTGTTGCCAGATGGTTTTTCCGCTCTTATTCGAAACATATAATGCAATAAAATCCATTCCCCCTGTTGAAGCATTCCCTTTCAGTGCGAGCGAAACATACAAGCCGTTTAATACTCCACCAAAAATTACATTCAACATAGTGTCATCGACAAATAAAGGATCAAAATTTAAAACACGAATAAAGAAACTTCCAACAAAAACTTGAAGAATCGAATAAAACGTAAAACGAGCACTAATCCCTCTATAACATAAAATGGCCACAGGAATATTGAGTAATATTAATAAAATCGAAATGGATAACTCTACACCAAATAATTCGGATATTTGATTTATTAAAATTGCAACACCCAAAAAACCACTAGAAAGTAAATTTGAAGGTTGGATAAATACTTTTAATGTGAATGCTTGTAAAAATCCCGAAATAATAACGGCAATCACTGAAATAAAGTGACGAAATAGTTTATTTTTACGGTATTTACGATATGAGTATTTCTCAAGTAAGCTCATGAATGATCACCTACTTTGAAACAATATTCTATCCCATCTTTCGTAGGGACTTTTAAATAGGCATCATGATAATGAAAAGGAACTTGATTCATTTCTAAATGGAGAACAAGATTTTCTAGTTCCTTCATATTTGGAACTCGCCATTCAATCATGGAAAGCCCATAAATACTCTTACTATTCTTATTCCTTTCATTCCAGGAATTTATAGCTAATGAATATCCATCACGGTTTACTTTAAAGTTTTTTCGCTTCGTTACATAATCATATGTTGTTTTAAACGAGAAGTTGTTTATTAAAAATTCAGTTGTTGCTTCTACGTCCATCACATTATAATGAAGTTGCGTAATTCTCGCACTTGCGGGAAATCCTTCAGAAGCTCCATCAATTCCATCAATAAATTCGTGCAACGAACGTTTCATTTCATTTCCTTCTAGATATTGATCCACTTCTTGAGAAGAATTATCTTCAACAACCATAAATTTCAATCGATTTCCCTCTGGATCCATAATATAAAAATTAGTTGTATAACCATCGAATCCTGACCCTATAATCGTTTGTTCTTCCATAATAAAATGGTTCATCAATTCACCAATTTGAGAAGATTTTGTCAAACGAAACCCTATAGAATAGGTTGTTAAAAATGAATCAGAGTCACCATTTCCTTGGACTAGTTTAAAAAGTGGGATACTCCCTCTACCATGACCAATCAAAACTTCATTATCAAATTCTTGCAAAACAGAAAGACCTAATATTTGTGTATAAAATTTTTTCATTACGGTTAAATTTCGAACTGTAATCGAAATTAAAGAAATCGTCCACTCTTTTTTTGACTGTGGAACAACAAAATCTTTCATAAATTGTATCAAATTACGCATGATTTATTTCCTTTACAAAAAAATGGGGAGGAATAAAATTGTTCCTCACCCACTCAAAATTTTATCCTTCAAAAGCAACAGTTAATGGTGGTACTACTTGTTTTTTACGAGAAACAACTCCTGGTAATGTAAGTAATCCATCTGTATAGCTTGAGTTGAACGCTTGGGCAACTTTGTCTTTATAATCTCCTACAACTAAAACTGTTGAAACGCTTGTTAAGATATTTGTAATTACAAAAACAAAAGTATCATATCCATTTTCTGAATTTGCAGCTCTCATACTTTCTTCTAAGGCTTCTCTACGAGCTAATAATTCTTCAGGGTCTACAACATTTACTTGAGCAATACGTAAATTCGCTCCCCCCATTGGGAATGATTTAGCATCTAAGTCAATTAACTCCGCTTCAGATTTGTCACCAAGATTTGTTCCGGCTTTTAACATTTCTAGCCCATAGACATTAACATCAATCTCAGCAATGTTGGCTAAATCGGTTGCTGCTTCAATATCTTGTTGTGTACATGTTGGAGATTTGAATAATAAAGTATCCGAAACAATGGCAGATACCATTAATCCAGCAATATCTTTAGGAACTTCAACCCCATATTCTTTATACATTTTGTACAAAATGGTATTCGTACATCCAACAGGTTCTGCACGATAAAATAAAGGATTTGCTGTTTGGAAATTTGCAATACGGTGATGATCCACTACAAATTCAACTTCTACTTTTTGTACGCCAGTTGCGCTTTGTTGTACTTCGTTATGATCCACTAAAGCAACACGGCTTGTCTCTTGTGAAACATCCCCAATAACTCGAGGAGCTTCTTTCTTGAAATAATTTAATGCATATTGTGTTTCTTCATTAGGAGTCCCTAAGGCAACTGCTTCTGCATCCTCACCTAATTGACGTAATAAGAAAGCATATGAAATTGCTGATGTAATTGCATCAGTATCTGGATTTTGATGTCCGAAAACTAATAATTTACTCATTTTATGGCCTCTCTCTATTTAAATTTACATTGACAATTTTAACATAATTACCAATTAAAACCAACAAAAAATGCACTTATACATAAAAATTGAACATAAAAAAACTGTTATAGCTTTTACACTATAACAGTTATTTCGTTAGGCATTTAAAAATCCTTTATAATCATCAGTTCTTAAAATTCGTCGAGCGTTATCCACACGTTCTTGAGTTGGTGGTTCAATATGATCCAATTTATATGGAATCCCTAAATTTTTCCATTTATATACACCCAATTTATGATACGGTAAAATCTCAAACTTCAATACATTTTTCAGTTTACTTACAAATTCACTTAATCGGATGAGATATTCATCATAGTCTGAACGTTCTGGAACTAACACATGGCGAATCCATACGGGTTGCCCTTTGTCTGATAAATATTCTGCTAGTTGAAGAATATTTTTATTCGTCCATCCTGTTAATTTCTTATGTTGTTCATCATCAATATGTTTAATATCCAATAAAATAAGATCTGTATATTCTAATAACTCTTCGAATTTTGAAAAGAATGGTTCGTCATACGTAAATGGCATTCCACAACTATCTAATGTAGTGTGCACTCCAGCTTTCTTACAACGTTTAAAGAAATCGATTAAGAAATCAATTTGCAATAAAGGCTCTCCTCCGCTGACAGTTACGCCACCTTTACGTCCCCAGAATGCACGATATTGCAATGCTTGATCGAGTAATTCTTGAGAAGTAATCGGATGACCGCCCCCAATATTCCAAGTATCTGGGTTATGACAAAACTCACAACGCATACGACAACCTTGCATGAAGGTTACAAAACGGATACCTGGTCCGTCTACAGAACCAAAACTCTCTGTAGAATGAATATATCCAGTTACTGGTTCACTCATCATTATTCCTCCTATCTTTTCTCTTCTAGTATATCACAATTCGTGTCCTTTAGGGCATTTCGATTAAAAAACGGATGGACGATTTTGCCCATCCGTTTTCTTAATTTCAGCAATTTTGCGAGTCGACCTCACACCATTCGTAATCTAGTTCGGTCTCCTTAGTACAGTTGACCTCACACTTTGTGTAATTCGGTTCGGTCTCCTTGAAATACCTCCACTTCGAAAAATTCCGTCGGATGCTTTGCATCCTCTTGAATTTTCCTCCAGTGGTCTATTTCAGAACAGTCGACCTCACACCTTAAGATTACATGCTTTCGTGCATTGTACGGTTGATTACGTCTAATTGTTGTTCACGAGTTAATTTAATGAAGTTAACTGCGTAACCAGATACACGAATTGTTAATTGTGGGTATTCTTCTGGGTGTTCCATAGCATCTAATAATGTATCACGGTTGAATACGTTGATGTTTAAGTGGTGACCACCTTTTGAAGCGTAACCATCTAACATAGAAACTAAGTTTTCTTCTTGTACATCTAATTCACGTCCTAAAGCTTTAGGAATGATTGAGAATGTATTTGAGATACCATCTAATGCATATTTGTAAGGTACTTTAGCAACTGATGACAATGAAGCTAATGCTCCGTGTGTGTCACGACCATGCATTGGGTTAGCACCTGGTGCAAATGGTTCGCCGGCACGACGTCCATCAGGAGTGTTACCTGTCTTCTTACCATAAACTACGTTAGAAGTAATTGTAAGGATAGAAGTTGTATGTTTAGCATTACGGTAAGTTTTATGTTTTTTAACTTTAGTCATGAATTCTTTCAATAACCAAATTGCGATTTCGTCAGCGCGGTCATCGTTGTTACCATATTTAGGGAAGTCGCCTTCTACTTCATAGTCTACAACAACGCCATCTTCATCACGAATAGTTTTAACTTTCGCATATTTAATAGCTGATAATGAGTCAACTGCTACTGAGAATCCAGCGATACCAGTTGCCATTGTACGTAGAATTTCAGTGTCATGTAATGCCATTTCAAGTCTTTCGTAACTGTATTTATCATGCATATAGTGGATGATGTTTAATGTGTTTAAGTATAAACCACAAATCCATTCCATCATATCGTTGTATTTAGCCATTACTTCTTCGTAATCTAAGTATTCTGAAGTGATTGGTTGATATTTAGGACCAACTTGCGCTTTAGATTTTTCATCGATACCACCGTTGATTGCATATAATAATGTTTTCGCTAAGTTAGCACGAGCTCCGAAGAATTGCATTTGTTTACCGATACGCATAGCAGATACACAGCAAGCAATTCCATAGTCGTCACCCCACTCAGGACGCATTACATCATCGTTTTCATATTGGATTGCAGAAGTTTGAATAGAAGTTTTAGCTGCAAACAATTTGAAGTTTTCTGGTAAACGAGTTGACCAAAGAACTGTTAAGTTTGGTTCTGGAGCTGGTCCTAAGTTTACTAATGTGTGTAAGAAACGGAAACTGTTCTTAGTTACTAATGGACGTCCATCTTCACCAACACCGGCGATTGATTCAGTTACCCAAGTTGGGTCTCCTGAGAATAAAGCGTTGTATTCAGGTGTACGAGCGAATTTAACTAAACGTAATTTCATAACGAAGTGGTCAACAAGCTCTTGTGCTTGTTCTTCAGTTAATGTTCCGTTTTCTAAGTCACGTTGTACATAGATATCTAAGAATGTTGAAGTACGTCCAAGAGACATAGCCGCACCATTTTGTTCTTTAATAGCTGCTAAGTATCCTAAGTATAACCATTGGAAAGCTTCGCGAGCGTTTGAAGCTGGTTTAGAAATATCGAATCCGTAGATGTTACCTAATTCTTTTAATTCTAATAATGCACGGTATTGTTCTGAAACTTCTTCACGTAAACGAATAACATCGTCTGACATAGTGCCATCGCCAATATTAGCGAAGTCTTTTTGTTTTTCAGCGATTAAACGATCAACCCCGTATAAAGCTACACGACGGTAGTCACCGATGATACGTCCACGTCCATAAGCATCTGGTAAACCTGTGATAACACCTGATTTACGAGCTGCACGCATTTCTGGAGTGTAAGCATCGAATACACCTTGGTTGTGAGTTTTACGCCAGTCACGGAAGATACGAGAAATTTCTTCATCAATCTTGAATCCGTAAGCTTCAGCTGATTGCTCACTCATACGAATACCACCAAATGGTTGTAAGCTACGTTTGAATGGTTTTTCAGTTTGGAAACCAACAACTGTTTCTAAATCTTTGTTTAAGTAACCAGGACCATGTGAAGTGATTGTTGATACAACTTTAGTGTCCATATCTAAGACACCACCAGCTTCACGTTCTTGTTTGTTCAAGTCCATTACTTGTGCCCATAAAGCTTTAGTAGCTTCTGTAGGACCAGCTAAGAAACTGTCGTCTCCTTCATAAAGTGTGTAGTTTTCTTGGATAAAGTCACGGACATTAACTTCTTCTTTCCATACTTTACCTTTGAAACCGTTCCATTGTTCCATAAATTTTTCCTCCTTAGATAATTGGTTGTGAAACTTATAACAGCTATCTACACAAATATTATAACACAATTAAATCTAAGTGCAATACATAAGTGTAAAAAAATACAAAGATTTTGTTAAGTATTGTTATAATCGCTATTTTAAGGCAATGTAAGTTGTGAAAGATGTGTTATAACAGTTATATCTGCTGTACTAAAATTTTGAAACAGAATGAAATATTTCACAATATAACCTTAATTATTCACAATCTAACCTTTTTTTACCTTCATTTCACTAATTTAAAAACAAAAAAGAGCATTATCAAATTAAATTTGATAATGCTCTTTCAATTTAGCGTTTCAGGAGGGATTCGAACCCCCGACCGTTCGCTTAGAAGGCGAATGCTCTATCCTGCTGAGCTACTGAAACAGTACTAAATTATTATACCTAAAGACGAATATTCTGTCAATCGATTTTACAGCTTCATTACGACTCTTCGGTTTCTTTTTCTCTATCATCTAATTTATGCTTTTTTGAAAATAACATGATGGTATAGATGACCAACATTACTATCGCCATGATTAGTACTCTCGCAGCTAAGGCAAAATCATATAAAGCTGCAATGGCACTTAAAGCAAAGAAAATAATTGTCATAGTTTTAACAGTATCAAGAATGGGACGTTTTCTTCCCATTGGATTTGGTCTATTATCCATTTATTACTCCTTCGTTTCTTTCGTTTTATACATTAATAAAGCTGAAGCAATCGCTACGTTCAGTGATTCAGCTTTTCCAAACATCGGAATTGTCACTACGACATCCGCTAAATCAATCACGTCCTCAGAGACTCCCTGGCCTTCATTACCAACGACAATAACTACATCTGTTGCTCCTTGTAAGACTGAATAATCCTTTGAATCTCGATGCAATGCTGTAACAGCCACTTGAACACCCTTCTCTTTGAGTATTGGCAAGTATTCTTGTAAGTTCGCTTGGAAAACGGGAATGTGAAAATGACTTCCTTGCATGGAGCGAAGAACTTTGTCGTTATATAAATCAACCGTCCCCGTCCCTAAAACAACCGCATCAAAACCAGCAGCATCAGCCGTTCTTACAATCGTTCCTAAATTACCAGGATCTTGAACAGCGTCTAACACAATGAAACGACCTTTATGAGGTAATATCTCCTGCTTAACAATTTCAACAACTGCTAAAATCCCTCGAGTCGTCTCCGTCATTGATAACTTATGGAAGACGTCTTGTGATACAACTAGCACCTGTACATCTGTTTGGGCTAACAGATTTTTATAGTCTTCAAGACGATTACTGGTAACCACTATCAACTTAATCTGAGCTCTTTCTTTAATCGCTTCTTCAACAAGGTGTTCCCCTTCAAGAAGATACATCCCTGCTTTCTTACGACCTTTTGCAGTCTGAAGTTTAACAAGCTCCTTAATTTTTTCGTTCTTAGGTGAACTTATACTTTCCATACAACTACCCTTTTAATCCTTCTATTGTATTAATGAATTTCTTTACTTCTGTTTTTTGATTTTGATGAAATCTGCATTTCATCGGTACAACGAAAGTCTCCTCTTTATCTAAATATTGCAATATTAGTTTCGGATTTCCTAAGAGCCTCTTTTCAAAAGAAACTTTTTGAATACGATTTGAAGGAATAACGATGGGTCTATTTGCTCTCCAAACACCTTCTTTAGAAGTTTCAAACAGAACGAAACCATCTTTAGCCCAAAAGAGTACAAAGTTCTGTTCTCCTTTATCTAAAGCTATTAAGCTATCGGTATCTGTCATTTCAAATCCGAAGAAACTAATTTGACTTTTTAAATCCTCGATGATTTCCATTCTTATTCCCCTTCTTTCGTTTCTGAATTGGTTTCTTAGAACTTCCTTCTTTCTTCTTCAATTGCTCAACTGGTTTTAATTGTCCTGCATATAATTCGAATGGAACTAGTTTATGTTTTCCAGCAACTTTCTTCAAGTCTCTTAGTTCACGGTCGTTCACTAGACTCAGAACTAAACCATCTTTCCCCATTCGTCCTGTGCGACCAGATCGATGTGTATATTGATCTGTTGAGTCTGCAATATCATAATGAATAACAAGTGGTAAATCTTCAATATCCAGTCCCCGCTGTGCTACATCAGTACTAAGTAAGAACGGAATCTGGCCTTTTTTAAATAAATCAATAGCTTTCTTACGTTCCGTTTGATGAGCATCACTTGATAAAAGTGCAACTGGGACTTGATGAAACGATAACTTTTCTCCGAGTAATGCAGCGTTTGCAATCGAATTAACGAAAACTAATGCTTGGTTTGCATTTTCTGAGAAAGCGAGCTTTCTTAATACCTCATCCCGTTTTCTAGTTGGACATTCAATATATCCATGAATTACATTCGCATGCGCAGCGTTTCCCTCTGAAACTTCAACAAAAGTCGGTTGCATATTAATCCATTTATTCACTTCTTCTAAATTTTTATTCTTTGTCGCTGAAAAACAAAGTACTTGTCTTTCAGAAGGAAGTTTTTTTACAAGTTCTCTCGTATTATTCAATTGCTCCGGGTCTAGTAAATAATCTGCCTCGTCTAATACGAGTAGTTCTACTTGATGAAGCTTTAATTTACGAAGTTTAGAAAGTTCTAATAGTCGACCAGGTGTTCCGACAACAATTTCTGGTTTTTCTTTTAACTTCTCTACTTGTCGTTTAACGTTTGCTCCTCCTGCTAAAACTTGCACACGGATTTCTGGAGATTTCCATTCTCTAATTACTGTTCCAATTTGTTGGGCTAATTCTTGTGAAGGCGCTACAATAAGAGCTTGCAATGTCCTATCTGCTTTTACTCTTTCCAAAATAGGAACGACATACGCTAATGATTTCCCAGTCCCTGTTGGTGAGATGGCTACGATATCTGTCCCCTCTTTAATCAGTTCTTGTGTCTTTTCTTGTATCGGTGTTAATGTGTGGAAGCCGTGTTGCTCCCAAATAGTTTTTGTATTCATAAGTGTCCTTTCCGATAACCAATGTTCTTTAGAGTCCTATTCATTTTAACGAAGAAACTCTTATACTTCAAATAGTTTCAACGTTTCTATAAAAAAGAGAACTGCTGTTACACAGTTCTCTGTACTATTTTCTATTAAAGTGCCATTTTCTTTTCTAAATATCGTTGCCCTTGTTCGAAAAGCAAACAGATAATCCAGTAAATAATTGCTACTAAAATATAAACCGTCATATAGTTTTGTTCGCGACCACCTACAATTTTCGCATTTTGGAAAATATCAGGTAGTGAAATCATCGCAACAAGTGATGATCCTTTAATCATATCCAGTAACACATTACTTAATGGTGGGATTGCAATTCGAAACGCTTGAGGTACGATTACTTTTTGTAAAGTTTGACGATAACTCATCCCAAGAGACATCGCTGCTTCCCATTGGCCATTATCCACTGCATCCATTGCCGAACGCAATACTTCAGAAATATACGCGCTACTTGCAATACTAAAGCAAAGGAGAGCACAGACTAAAGCGGGTAACGTTATTTTTAAGAATGGTAAACCAAAATATAGTAAAAATAAAAACACTAGCGTTGGTGTTCCACGCATAAAGGACACATGAAACGTTGCAACCCAACGTAGAAAACGAAATCTGGAGCGTCTCATTAATACGAGAATAAATCCTAAAATCGTTCCGAATACGAAGCTTGTTAATGCGACTCCTAATGTATATCCTAATCCACTAAGAATAAACCAAAAATTGTTAATCGCAATACTGATATCGAAGATTTTATTTAACATATTAGTCTACATCTGAAATATCGATTTTTTCTGTTTTGAATTCTTTAGGTTCTGTTACGTCTTGACCAGCGAAGAATTTTTCAGAGATTTTTTTCAATGTTCCATCTTTCTTCATTGCATCCATCGCTTCATTGAACTTATCACGTAATACAGTGTTATTTAATGAAATTGAGAAGCTTGAACTATAAGGGTTTGCGTAAACACCTTCGTTAATCTTAATGTCATATTTATCTTTAGCAAAAGCGACCGCGATTGATTGTAAGTAGTAATCGTTGATAATTACATCTGTACGTCCGTTTACTAAATCAGACATATATACATCATTTGTTACGTTGTCATAAACAACTAATTCAGCACCAAGTTTTTTAGCAATCTTCATGTAGTTTGTACTTGCTGCACCAGCTGCTTTTTTACCTTTTACATCAGCCCAAGAATGGATTCCTGAATTATCGCTTCCACGAACAACCATTGATGTAAATGAGTATTTATGAGGTGTAGTGTGTAAATAGTCATCGAAGTTTTTCGCACCTTCTTCAATTGAATAGTTGGCGATGTCCGTCATACCACTATCTAATGCTGTTAACATTCCGTCAACACCCATTTCCGTAAATTCAACTTTAAGGTTTAAACGCTTCGCAACTTCCTTCATGATTTCCACATCGTAACCAGTTAGTTCATTATTATCATTATGGAATGATTGTGGATATAAAGTACCTGCAGTTGATACTTTAATGACACCAGATTCAACAATTTTATCCCAGTTTGCTTGCGCATCTGAAACTGATACAGTTGTTTCTTGTGTTTTTGTTGTGTTTGCTCCGCATGCTGCTAATAATGTAGCCACAGCAACGAAACCAGCTTTCATCCATTTTTTCATTGGTTTAACCACCTTTTATTTATTTTTCAACAATCAAAAAGATAGCACATCCATCCAAAAAAAACAAAGATTAAGTCTTGAAAAGCAAACTAAAAAATGAAACAGATAATTTACCTGTTTCATTTTTTAGTTTTACTCTTAATAATTTATTCATTCTGAAACGTTGTTATTATATTGCTTGCAACTTTTTCAGAGATTCCAATCTTCCGTAACTCCTCAACACTAGCATTTTTTATTGCGGTAGTAGTCTTAAAATGACTTAAAAGTTTCTTTCTAGTTTTTGGTCCTACTCCATCTATTAACTCCAATCTTGAAGAGAAAGTATTCTTGCCTCTAACTTGTCTGTGAAAAGTTATAGCAAATCGGTGAACCTCTTCTTGGACTCTTTGAATCAATTGAAAGGCTTGTCCTTTTCGATCTAATTCAATAGGAGTAAATTTTTCTCCATAAATTAAAGAAGCTGTTTTATGTTTATCATTTTTTACCATCCCACAAACCGGAATAGATAAGCCTAGTTCATCTTCAAGAACTTCCATAGCAGCCTTCATTTGGATTTTTCCACCATCCATTAAAACTAAGTCAGGAAGGTCCGCTTTTTCTCTTAGCAATCTGGAATAACGTCTTCTAATCACTTCTTGCGTCGTCGCGAACTCATGGCTTCCAAGGACCGTCTTCACCTTAAATTTTCGATAATGTTTCCGATCGGGTTTCCCATCTCGAAAAACAACCATAGCAGAAACAGGATTCGTACCTTGAATATTTGAATGGTCAAAAGACTCAATCACCGACAACTTTTCAAGTCCAAGAGCTTGTGATAACTCATCTAAAGCACCTAATGTTTTTAACTGACTCTGCTCTTCTCTTCTAAACTTCTCTAATAAAGAAATCTCACTATTTTGAGTCGCTAAGTCTAGCATTCTTTTTTTAGATCCTCTTTTTGGGGATACAGCTTTTACACCCAGTGTCTCGGATAGTAAATCAATATCTAAAGCATCCGGAACTAATATTTCTTTAGGTAAAATATGGTTTTGATCTTCATAAAACTGGATAATAAAGGATAGAACTTCATCTTCAATTTGATCATAAATAGGAAACATCGCTGCTTCCCTTTTAATAATCGTTGATTGTCTTAATAAAAATACTTGAATTGAAATCCATCCTCGATCAACAAAGTAAGCAAATACATCTCGATTCGTGAAATCAGAACTCATTATGTTTTGCTTCTCAACCGTTGCTTCAATGTATTGAATTTGGTCACGATAATCCATAGCTTTTTCGAATTCTAAACGCTCAGAAGCCTCTAACATTCTCTGATTCAAATCATCTTTAATGGTTTTTACATCTCCATTTAAAAAGCGTTGAATTTTTTTTATTTGTGTTTTGTACTCATCCTCAGAAATTTCATGGTCGCAACAACCGATGCACTGTCCTAAATGATAATAAAAACAAGCTCTGGTTTCATTCTTCCCACATTTTCTTAATGGATAAATTTTTTGAATGAGTTGTTGGGTAGATGTAGCAGCAGTTACATTAGGGTAAGGTCCAAAATAGATTCCTCCATCTTTTTCAACTTTGTGAGAAATCACTAATTGAGGATCCCTCTCTGAAGTGATTTTTAAATAAGGATACATCGTCCCTTGTTTCAACTTAATATTGTAGTACGGTTGATATTTTTTTATCAGGTTAATTTCGAGTAAAAGAGATTCTTTATTTGTCTTTGTCACAATATACTCAAAATGGTGGATTTCACTAACTAGCTTTTCAGTTTTAGTATCATGAGCTCCTCTGAAATAGGAACGAACACGATTTTTTAAATTCTTGGCCTTCCCAATATAGATAATCTCATCGTTACTATTTCTCATAATATAGCAACCCGGTAAATCTGGAAGATTCTTAAGTTTGCTTTCAATCAATTCACTAGCCATTTAATCTTCCTTTCATTCAAGACTAATAAAAAGTACATACTATTTATAATGCAGTTTTATATACCTCATAAGCAACTTCTGGAGTCACATCTCCATGTTCAGATAAAGCAACCTTCTTATGACGTTTTAGTCCTTCTACTAATGCTGGGATTACTTCTTCGCCTAAACCTACATCACTAAATCGAGTAGGAGCACCTAGAGATGAGAAAAATTTTTCTGTATTTATAATCGCTTGTTCCACAACCTCATTCTCTTCTCCGTCTAATCCCCAGACGCGTTTCCCATATCGAACTAACTTATCCCATTTTTGTTTTTTTCTAACTTTCATCATCGCTGGCAATACAATTGATAATGTTCTTCCATGGTCTAATCCATGATTTAATGTAATTTCATGACCTAATGCATGAGAAGACCAATCTGTCGGAACGCCTAAATTAATTGTCCCATTTAACGCATTAGTGGCACACCACATAAAAGTAGCCCTATCGTTATAATCAATATGAGGAATATCAATAATACGAGGAGCAATCTCAATCAACGTTTGAAGGATGCTTTCTGCATAACGATCCTGAAGAATCCCTCCTACTGGATAGGTTAAGTAATTCTCCATTACATGGATGAATGAGTCTAAGAGTCCGTTTACTAATTGACGTTCAGGTAATGTATAGGTTAGTTCAGGCTCTAATACTGAAAATACTGGAAACGTCTTTGGCCCTCTAAAACTTACTTTTGCATTTTTTTCAACAAAACTAATCACTGCTCCAGAATTCATTTCAGAACCAGTTGCTGGTAAGGTTAAAATCGTTCCAAATGGTACAACCTCTTGAACGGGTAGTCCTTTTCCAATTCCCCAACCAAATAAATCTATAGGGTCTCCTTCAAACAGGCTGGCTGCAGAGACAAATTTAGTTCCATCAATGACAGAACCACCTCCGATTGCAAGTAAGTAGGTAAAACCTCCTTCTCTTACTTTATGGACAGCCTTCATTAACGTTTCGAATGTAGGATTTGCCTCTATTCCCGAAAACTCATCCCAATCGCGTCCTCCAAGAGCTAAAACTGCTCTCTCAAAGGCTCCATTTTTTTTGACTGATCCTCCACCATATAAGATGAGGACTTTTGCATCTTTAGGTATTTCATTATCAATTTCCTCTATACGTTTTTTCCCAAATAAAATTTTTGTTGGATTTTGAAAAGTAAAATTTTGAATACTCTTTTCCATTTCTCTTCACCTCACGCTTTATCAAATGATGTTTGCTAAAAATAATTAACTCCTAGACTTCTAACAAAATAAACTGGACAATGCCCAGCTTACTTTTCTATTATCAATGAATCTTTGATAAGATATATTTATTTAATCTTTCCGCTGAAATCTCTTTTTCCAATTTTGAAACTTCAATAGGACTTAGAGGGATTTCGCAAGTCTTATTTCCATTATCATCATAAGAAACAACTACTTGTCCCACCTCTTCTCGATACTCTCGAACTACTCTTGAAAACAATAATGCTAGTTCCTTTTCAACTTCTAGTGCACAATGCTCTCTTAAAAGCTGAAATTGTTCCGCTATAACAGAAGGAATATAGTAACATTCTACTAGTGTCATTTCTTCTTCTTTAGATTTTTTATTAGATCTTTTACTTTTTTTCATAAACACCCTCGATTCTTTCTTCTTTTTTAGTATACAAAAATTCAAACAATAAGGCAAAAACATTAATTTTTCTAAATTTTGTTGATGCTGTTTTCCAAATGCTTTAATTCATGGTAAAATGGGTTGGAAATATACTATTAAGGAGTCAATATGCTTACAATAAATATGCTAACTCGTGCAGACAGTGTCAAAGGACAAGGAGTGATGTCTGCAACAGAGGAACAAATTAATTTAGTGACTGAAGGTCTTAAAGGATACAAAGTAGTTGTAAACCAATTAAAGATTGCTGATATTAATCATATTCATACCATTAATCCAGACTTTCTGTTTAAGTCATTCTTAAACAATAAGAAGCAACCAACAATAGCATCAGTACATTTCTTACCTGAAACACTTGAAAAGAGTATTTCTCTTCCAAAACCAATAAAAGAATTGTTCTATAAATATGTCTTATCTTTTTACAAACAAGCGGATTATTTAGTGACTGTGAATCCACGTTTTATTGACGACCTCGAACATTATGGAGTCGATCGTTCGAAAGTTACTTATATTCCAAACTTTGTATCTCGTGAAACCTTTTATAAAATCACTGATCAATCTAAAAGGGAATTAAGAAAGAAATTTGGATTAAATCCTGATCAGTTCACCGTTGTATCTGCAGGTCAATTGCAAATGAGAAAAGGTGTTCTAGAATTTATCGATTTAGCTGAAAAAATGCCTGAAATTCAGTTCGTCTGGGCTGGAGACTTTGCTTTTAAAGGAATTTCTGAAGGACGCAAAGAAATTATGGAACATATGGATGATCTTCCTGATAATGTTCATTTTCTAGGATTGGTTGAAAGAAACCAAATGAATGAATTTTTTAATATGGCTGATGTCATGTTACAACTTTCTTTTGAAGAATTATTCCCTATGACTATTTTAGAATCCATGAATGCTAATATTCCTCTTCTATTACGTGACTTACCTGAGTACAAGCCAATATTATTTGACTACTATTTAAAAGGGACAAGTCAACAAACGTTTAAAGAACAATTAACTAAACTTAAAGAAGATCCTGAGTACTATGCTATGGCATGTGAAGGCTCAAAACGTGGCGAACAATTTTACTCAAAAGAGAGTATTCTTCTCCAATGGCAACAATTTTACGATAAAGTTGCAACAGAAAGAAATTTAAAATCATAAAGGAGCAACAATGACAACCAACGAAATTAAACAAGGAAAACCACTCTCACCTACCGCTCAGAAAGTAATGAATATTGCTTCCATTTTAGGAGCAATCGCAACAGTCGTATTTATTGTTTGGGCTTGGCAAAAAGGCTTATTCACTTCTGAAGAGACCTTATCTGCATATATGTTACAGGCGGGAATTTGGGGACCTCCAATTTTTATCTTTCTCCAAATCTTACAAACGGTTGTTCCAATTATACCAGGTGCTCTAACAAGTATTGCTGGAGTTTATATTTACGGAAATATTATCGGGAATGTCTACAATTACATCGGTATTATTATCGGTTCAATTATCGCATTCTACCTTGCACGTCAATACGGTCAACAATTCGTAAAATCAATGGTAAGTGAAAATACGTATAATCGTTATATCAATTGGCTGGATAAAGGAAAATGGTTTGACTACTTTTTTGCTTTCATGATGTTCTTCCCAGTTTCTCCGGATGACTTTTTATGTATGTTAGCTGGTTTAACAAAGATGACTTACAAAAAGTTTATTATTATTATTCTAGTCTTTAAGCCATTCACATTAGCTGCTTATACTATCGGATTAAGATTCATCATCGATTGGTTCTGGGCATTCTTTAAATAAACAAATACCCCTGAGAAGAAATTCTCAGGGGTTTCTTGTTTTAATAATCTTTTTTGAATACTTGAACAGTTGCAATCACAATCCCACTAATAAATACACTTAAAGCTAATAAAATGCCAGCAAGTAATAATGGGTTTTTACTTAAGCTTCGTAACCATCCAACAAAAGTGCTTGTATCCTCATCATTAAAGGACAATACACCTTCATTCTTAGCTTCAGACGTAGTTGCAGGTTCTTCAGTTGTTGTTTCTTCAACTACCTTAGTAACTTTATGTACATTACTTTTAATCGCTTTTGTTAAAGTTGGAAAAGTATTTTCAACGATAATTTCATCGCCAACTAACTTATAGGTTGGTTTTGAATCGCCTTTGGTAATAGCTTTAATATCTTTTTCTACTTTAATTTTTTGACCATCAATTTCATGAACACCAGCTTTTAAAACTGTTTCTTCACGATATTCCGTAAATGCCTTTTCTAAAATAGCATTCCCAAATTGAGCTCTATAGTATACGCTAGTATTATAATCACTCCAACTACCTACCCCCATTAGCACTTCGATTACTCGTCTACCCTTTTCTTTGGCTGTAATAACATGGTTCAAAGCTGCGTTTGGAGAAGATCCAGTTTTAAAACCATCAACATGGAAATAACCTTGATTCATTCCGCTTGCTAATTGGTTTAATGTATAGAATGTTTCTTCTACTACCGTTCCTTCCATTGTTGTCACTGCTGGCTCTCTAGTGATTTCAAGAAATTCTGGGAAATTTTTTAAGAAATAATAAGATAAAGTTGCTAAATCTCTAGCAGTTGTTTGATTATACTCATCTGGAACACCTTCCACGGTATATAATCCACGGAACGCCGATACCACTGCTCCACTTGGATTATAGAACTTAGAATTCGTCATACCAAGTTCTTTTGCTTTATCGTTCATCATTTTAATATATTCTTCATTTGATTGACTGATAGCGTGCGAAAGCATCACAGTAGCTACATTTGAAGAAGGATACATCATTAAATATAATAAATCTCGAACCGGATATTCAATACCTGCTCTAATTTGATTATTACTAATATCATCAATCGTAGAAATAGCTCTGTCTAATTCAGTCGCAGTAATTTTCGTATCTAATGTAATTTTTCCAGCTTTAATAGCTTCATATACTAAATAAGCTGTCATTAGTTTAGTAGTACTAGCAGGATCCCAAGGCTTATCAATATGGTCACCATATAAAATTTGTCCAGTTTCAGCATCGACTAAAATGGCACTTTCTGGTCGATAATACTCACTAACATCATAACCATATCTTTGAGTGATCTCGAAAATCTCATCTTCAATAGAAAGTTCTGTTGATTTTTGCTGAGTCGTTTCTTCTTTCTTCTCCGGAGCGACCGTTGTTGGTGCTTCTTCTGTTTCTTCCACAACAGTTGTTTGCGAAACAGATTCTTCTGTCGTTTCCTCCGCTGAAATGGGTGCTAAACTAGTTAATACAAAAGAACAACTCAGTACTCCAAGTAGAAACTTTAAATTTCGTTTATTCATCACTATCCTCCTTACAATCTATTTTATTTTACTAAGATTTTCTTAAGTTTTCAAATAGAAAGAAGCAAAAACGTACCATTTTGTAATCGTTACGAAATTTGCTTCCAACTTTTCTCTATTGTATTCACTAATTTATTGAATTTTCCCATCCTTTTTTCCATCATTGAAAAAAGTAAAACATTCTCATCATCCAATTCGAAAGTTCCAATAATTATCTCAAGCTTCTGGAGTTCCATTGAAATGCACTCTAGAAATTCCGCTAAAGATTGATAGTTACAATGGCTTAAACGTTCATCAAGAGAAATCTCTTTTAGCTGTTTTAACTGTTTGAGATTTTTCATGACAGTTTCTACATTATCTCTCCAGTATATCCTTTTAGCATATGATTCTTTTTCTAAAGTCAATAGAAGAATCAACCAATAATCATCCAACAATTCCTCATGAAGAAGTTCAGAATCCTCATTCCATTCATCGCAATCTTCTTGGAACTCTTCCAATAAAAGTCTAGGATCCTCAAAATAATTTTCTAATAATCCTTTTACGGTCTGATTATGGTCTGTGATAATTTCCGAAATTTGGAGATAACAATCTTCATCGGAATCACTGTCTACTTCGACAGTTTCACTATCAAGCGTCTCTTCCAATTCGAATTCATCTTTCCTTCGACTTTTTCGATTAAATAGCCACATAGTTTTTTCCTCCTTTTATGGAGTTCTTTAGATTAGTATAACAAACAATTTTCGAAGAATAAATATCAAATTAAAAAAGCAGAAAGATTTCTCTTTCTGCTTAACAATCTGTTTAAATAGAATCCCCATTAAAAATAGAGTTTTTTACAATCACATAATCAACTTTACGAATGGCTTCGATATCTTTTCCGCCTGCATAAGAAATTGATGATTGCAAATCTTGTTGCATTTCAATTAAAGTATCTTGAAGCAATCCCTTATATGGAACGACAATTTTCTTACCTTCCACATTTTTACGTTCCCCTTTTTGGTACTCAGAAGCACTTCCAAAATACTCTTTGTATAATTGTCCATCCACTTCCACAGTTTTACCGGGTGACTCTTCATGTCCTGCAAAAAGTGAACCAATCATAACCATTGTGGCACCAAAACGAATAGATTTAGCAATGTCACCATGAGTACGGATTCCACCATCTGCAATGAGAGGTTTACGAGCAGCTTTAGAGCACCAACGTAGAGCCGCTAACTGCCATCCGCCAGTACCAAATCCTGTTTTAATTTTTGTAATACATACTTTTCCAGGTCCAATCCCTACTTTTGTTGCATCTGCCCCAGCATTCTCAAGTTCACGAACGGCTTCTGGCGTTCCTACATTTCCAGCAATTACAAAAGTTTCTGGTAAATGTTTTTTAATATGGTCAATCATATCAATCACAGAATTTGAATGACCATGGGCGATATCTATTGTGATATAGTCAGGAACTAAGTTTTTTTCTTTTAATTCTAGAATGAAATCATACTCTTGCGGTTTTACACCCACACTAATAGAGGATATTAAACCATTCTCTTTCATTCGTTTTACAAATGGCAAGCGACTTTGCTCATCAAAACGATGCATAATATAAAAATAACCATTCTTCGCTAAAAACTCTGCCACAGATTCATCAATAACTGTTTGCATATTAGCAGGAACTACTGGAAGTTTAAAAGTGAACTTCCCTAATTTTACTGTAGTATCACACTCCGAACGACTATTTACAATACATTTATTTGGGACTAATTGAATATCCTCATAATCGAATGCATTTAACTCAAACATAAATTTCCTCCTATATCGTTAATGCGTACGTAGGTAGTATACATGATTTTCTACTATAATGCATGTAATTATTTCTTTCCTAATAAAAATATTTTTACAAAAAAATAAGCCTGGGATAAACCCAGACCTATTTCAACGAATTAATCTTTTCCACTTCCGAATAAACGAAGGATATCTAAGAAGATATTGATAAAGTCAAGATATAATTCTAAAGCACCTAGAATGGCAATTCCTTCAAGTGCTGATTGATCTTCAAAGTAATCATACATTCTCTTTAACTTTTGAGTATCATAAATTGTTAAAATAATAAAAATGATTAAAGAAATACCTGACATAATCCACTCTACCATAGAACTTCGGAAGAAGAATAAGTTAAGAACACTTGCAAGAATTAGACCTATTAAAGCGCCCAATGCTTGTTGACCCCATCCAGTTAGGTCTTTTTTTGTTGTAAATCCTACAACAGATAGCCCTACGAACAAAGCACATGTAGAAGCAAATGCTTGAACAATACTTCCTAAATCATATACAAAAGTTAATGTAAAGAATGTTAACCCTGTTAGTGCTGCATACAAGCAATACATGACCATATAGCGAATAGGATTTCCTAGGCTCTCGTAATTAGGTCGCATTAAAAATACAAGAACTAATTGTAATAAGAAAATTCCCCACATACCATATCCATGTGTTGCTACCATGAAATTATAAAATAGACTGAATAATGCAGGAGTTGTGCTAAATAAATAAGCAACCACAGCAGAAATTGCAATTCCACCAAACATCCAGCCGTATACTTTCATGAAAAATTGATTTCTTCCTTCAATACTAGATTGAACACTATAATGATTATTCTCCATTATATCGCCTCATTTCAATTTAATATAAACGTATTATAGCATATCTTTTACCAATCCGTAAATAAATTGTTCTGGTTCAAATGGTTGCAAGTCGTCCATCTGTTCACCTAAACCAATGAATTTAACAGGAATATTTAATTCATGACGAATCGATAAAATGACTCCACCTTTTGCTGTACCATCTAATTTTGTTAAGATTAACCCCGTAATATCAATAGTTTCTCCAAACTGTTTCGCCTGAACTAAAGCATTTTGACCAGTTGTCGCATCTAAAACTAATAAAGTTTCATCTGCTCCCGTTTCAATTTCACGGGAGATAATACGATTCATCTTTTCTAACTCTTTCATCAAATTCACTTTGTTTTGAAGACGTCCAGCCGTATCGATTAATAAATAATCAAAGTTTTCTTCTTTAGCCTTCTTAATCGCATCAAAGACAACTGAAGAAGGGTCGCCACCTTCTTTACCTGCAACAACAGGAACTCCGACACGTTCTCCCCAGACTTCTAACTGTTGAATGGCTCCAGCTCGGAATGTATCTCCTGCAGCAAGTAAAACTTTGTTACCTTCTTGCTTCAGTCTCCAAGCAATCTTACCAATCGTTGTTGTTTTACCAACACCATTGACTCCAACAAACATTAGAACTGTTGGACGACCTTCAGCTTTTTTAAGCACTGATAAATTATCTTCGCCTTTTTCGTAAATGTCTACCATCTTCTCAATGATGACTTCTTTGACTTGACCAGAAGTTTTTGCGTTTTGAAGACGTACTTCATCACGTAAGGCATCTGTAATCGCTAGAGTCATCTCGAACCCAACGTCTGAAGAAATAAAAGTTTCTTCTAAATCCTCAAAGAAGTCTTCGTCAATTTCTCTGAAGTCAGCAAGGAATTCGTTTAAACGATCAGAGAAACTACGACGTGTTTTCTCCATCCCCTTGTCATATTTTTCTATAACAATTGATTCTTTCTTTTCCTCATGTTTAATGACTTCATCTTCACCGGTAAAGGCACGTTTAATTCGATCAAATAATCCCATATTTTCCCCTCACTTTACGCTTGTTTATTCATTTCTATAATATGGTAAATAGCCTTAGCAACCCCTGAATCCTCATTCGTTGCTGTTACATATTTTGCCACATCTTTGACTTCTTTTGAGCCATTGCCCATGGCTACTGGATAACCGACAACTGTTAACATTGGTAAGTCATTTTCCTCATCACCACATGCTGCCATTTCATCCAGCGAAATTCCTAGAATTTCTCCTAACATCTTTAAGCCATTTCCTTTTGAAACATGTTTTGGAACAACTTCTAATAAAAATGTTCTTGATTTCATACAGTTAAAGCGTTCGAAGAATTCTTTTGGTAATTTTGCAATGCCTTCATCCAAGATGTCTTGAGCGATACAAAGAACGGCTTTATTAAAGATATGATCCTCTTCGAAATCTTCTGGATTCTTTTGTTCAAAGGTAATTGGATGCGGTAATGTATTATAAATTGACGGACGTCCTTTGGGAGGCGTTGGCTCGTAAGCTCTTACCGTATCAATCATAACTAATGGAAGCCCTACTTTGGTTACTTCTTCATGACAATACTTCATATCTTCAACAGTATGTCCCGTTTCATAGATAATTTCTCCATGTTTTGTTTTTTGAATCAAACCACCATTGAAGTTAATCGCGTAGTCATCGTCCCCCATCAGGTCTAATTCTTCAAGTAAGTGAACAATACTTACAATTGGGCGACCTGTACAGAGAACCACTTTAATTCCATTTTCTTTAGCCAATTTAATGGCTTTTTTATTTTCTTCTGTTATTTTCTTTTCACCAGTTAATAATGTTCCATCTAAATCTAGTGCAATGACTTTTATCATACATTTTCTCCTTTTTTACTCTAGGGGGGTGCAAACAATGTTTAGGGGTGCATTTCCTAGAGATCGTCATTCCTTTGATTTCATTCTTGAATTATACCAAATTTTTAGGTTTGTGACTATTCCTATAGAAAAAGCCATATCACAGGGATATAGCTTCTTTGTTTTTCTTCGATGAATCATTTCATTAATCACTGATGAAGTTTGTATAAAATTATTGGTAACAAGATTTATCGGAAAACCAAATTTTACTTTTGAGGGACTCAATACTAGGATTAGTCAAAGAGCACAAATAATCATCAAAATCACTATCCACCAATACTTTGGTATTTTTTTAATCCATTTTTCCAGAAAATATGATAAATCAGAATCAATAGAACTGGTCCTGAAGATACATTCATCAAAGTTTCTAAAGAAAGTTGCTTTGTATGAAGTAATAACTCTCTAACAGGAAAATACCCAATAAAACCAAATGGAATTACCACAAGTAATGTCTTCAACCAATTCGGATAAATCGACAATGGATAATTTCCAAGTTGAGAAACTTCCCAAAAAATGCTTTTTAGTCCATCATTGGATACCCACCAAAAAGCCGTACAACTCAATAGTAAATACACTGCATACTTGACAAGAATTGAAGATACAATAAAGAGCACTAACTTCACAAAAAAAGTTAAAGTCCATAAAGTCGGCAGCTGACAAATTGATACTATTAACAGTAGCAACGCAACCAATGCCTCTAATACCGATTCTTCATCCAGTTGAAAAATCACAAATTGAAATAAAACATTTAAAGGTCTTACCAAAAAAATATCAAGTTCTCCTGTTTGAATCAGATAAGGAACTTCCAAGACAGTCACAAAAAAAATCTCCCAAACTGCATTCACTAACATTATAAAAGCATAGAAAAATAACACTTGGTAACCGCTAAATTCACCTAAAATACCGGTTGTAGAGACAATAATATACAAGACAAATAATGTTGAAATAGTCTCAAGAAAAAATCCCATATTTCCTAACAGAAAGTCTATTGGATACATCTTAATTCTTTTTATATCCATTTTTATAAATGCTGCATAAATCTTATGATATAACTTCATTTTGTAAAACAAAATACTACCCTCCCATTATTTCTAGTTTGAAATAAGTTCGTTGTTGTACCAAAAGCAGTAGTGCAAAAAAGACTACAATCCAAAAAAGTTGAACAAAAATTGCATCTTCGTAATAAAACAATTGGCTACCACTTAACATAGCACTAGGAAAATACTGAATCGCTACAAAAGGTAATTTTAGTACGAATTTACGTAAAAACTCTGGGTAAATATCAATTGGAAGAACTCCTCCACCAAATAATAATAAACAACCTGACAATAAACTTTTTGTTCCATTGATGCTCATTAAGAATGTGGAAAACAAACCTATCACATGTCCTAGAATCATGGCTAATATCCAACTGAGCGTTAATGATAATAAAGCCCAAAATAAGCTATCCATTTCTTCTAAGATATTAATTCTAAAAAAGAATATATAAATCACCCAAATAGGAATAATGCGATAGACAATCTTATACCAAGTGTTTCCTAATTGAACAGCTACATTCACAAAGAATGGAAGTTGCGGTCGTTGTAAATAGTTTGCAATCGTTCCTTTTAAAATAATTCGATTCATAAAATCTGCTGCAGAAAACATTGGCAATACACTAGACAAGGTCAATGCAAACATTGTATAAATTATAATCTGTTCAGTTCTAATACCGTTCGTTTTTTCCACAAATAACCAAATATAGTATTGAATAGAAACAGCAATAAATGTGCTCAAAATCGTCATCATATTATTCATTTGGTATTTCTTATTCGATTGATATTGATAGGCAGTATAGGCCCATAGCCCTCTCATTTCAACACCTTCTTCACAGTCATTAATTCAGACAGACTCAAGTTAGAAACTTCTACATTATT
The DNA here is from genome assembly GCF_001807725.1 of Granulicatella sp. HMSC31F03. Classification (NCBI taxonomy): domain Bacteria; kingdom Bacillati; phylum Bacillota; class Bacilli; order Lactobacillales; family Carnobacteriaceae; genus Granulicatella; species Granulicatella sp. HMSC31F03. The sequence goes on from NZ_KV790846.1 coordinate 42,413, forward strand.
CGAAGAATATTCTTTTTTAAAGAAAGCAATTGCATGCTCCTCGGATAAGTTACGTGTATCAAAAAAGAACTCGGTTGAAGTAATGTTCCTTGCCAACTCTTTAATATTTGGATGAGTCACTTTTATAGCCTTTCCTTGTTCATGTTCCAACATTATCTTTTTTAGAAAACTATATTGGTTCTTAAAATCTTCTATCGAACCTTGATAAGCATTCTCTCCCTTATCCAAAATAATGATTTTTTGACTAACTTTTTCGATTTCTTGAAAATCATGACTTGTAATCATAAAAGTCGTATTTTTTTGTTCATTAATTTTTAAAATCATTTCCATCATTTTTTTCTTTGTCTGAACATCAATTCCAATTGTTGGTTCATCTAAAATCACGAGCTTTGGAGAATGAATCAATGCACAAATGAATTCACCACGCATTCTCTGACCAAGTGACAATTCTCTCACTGGTTGATCTACATAATCATCCACTTCTAATTCACTCATTAACCATTTCAGCCACTCCATATCCTGCTTGGAAGTTTTTGAATAGATTTTTTGTAAAAAATTAAATGAATCAATAAGTGGTAAATCCCACCATAAATGAGATTTCTGTCCGAACAAAACACCAATATCCTTTGCGTTTTTTCTACGATTATTAAAAGATTTTCTACCAAAAACTGTCACTTCTCCCGAATCAGCTGGGATAATTCCTAATATCATTTTTATAGTCGTAGACTTTCCTGCTCCATTTTCACCAATATAACCGACAATTTCGCCCTGGTGAATTTCGAGATTCAAGTCACTAATAACCTTTTTTTTCGCTTTTTCACTGAAAATTCTTTCTATCCACGTTTTGTTTAATTGTTTATCTGAATCTACATAGCTTTTGTAAACATGCATCAAACGAAGCATTATCTCACCTCTTTATTCTTTAATAATCCCATCTTCAAAAAAATATTCTCGATACGCTCATTGAACGTATCTCTTATAGTATACCACAAAACAAGCCATTCGTATTAAAAAATAAGAGGTAGCGCGCATTGCTACCTCTTACTCTTATTTCACTTCTTCTAATTCGTCAAAGTCTTCAAACTTAACGGATGCAAGTTTTGATACCCCTGATTCTTGCATGGTTACTCCATACAATACATCGGCTTCTTCCATCGTACCACGACGGTGCGTAATCACGATGAATTGCGTACGGTTTGTAAATTCTTTTAAGTAACGACCGTAACGCGCTACGTTTGCTTCATCCAGTGCGGCTTCAACCTCGTCGAGTAAGCAGAATGGAACTGGCTTCACTTCTAAGATTGCAAAGAGTAATGCAATCGCTGTGAAGGCACGTTCTCCACCAGAAAGTAAGCTGAGTGATTGAAGTTTCTTACCCGGTGGTTGAGCAATAATCTCAATTCCTGTTTCGAGTAAGTTCTCTGGATCTGTTAATTCAAGTGTTGCACGTCCACCACCAAATAAGCGTGGGAATGTACGCTCAAATTGAGTACTTACGGCATCAAAGGTTGTCTTGAAGCGTGTCGTTACTTCTTCGTCCATTTCCGTAATGGTTTCTTCCAGCGTCTGTTTAGCTTCTAGTAAATCTTGTTGTTGCGCTGTTAAGAATGTAAATCGTTCTTGTACCGCTTCAAACTCTTCAATCGCCAACAAGTTTACAGCACCCATTTGTTCGATTTGTTGTTTTAGGCTACGAACGAGTTTTGAAGCTTCTTCAATCGACATATCAAGTGTTGTTTTAGCAATTGCTGCTTCAAACGTTAATTCGTATTCTTCACTCAAGTACGTTAATTTTTGGTCAATCGAAATTTCGAAACGATTCGCTTTCGTTTCTAATCGTGTTTGATTCTTCAACTGATCTTGTAATTGATGTTGCGCTTGTGTTCTAGCAGCTTCTGATTGTTTTACATGAATTTCTAGTGCTGAACGCTCCTCACGTAATTCCTTAATCAGTGTATCTAATTCATCCACTTGACCTTTTAACGCATCAAACTCTTCTTGAATCTTCGCGTAAATCGCCTCATCTTCCTCTTGATTACGAGACTGTTCCGATTTCTTAGAATGTAATAATTCAATTTGATCTTCTAAACGATTTTTTTGAAGTTTCGTTTGATGAATTTCACGTTTTTCTTGGTTAAATTGCTCTTGTACACGAGCACGATTCGTACCAAGTTCTTGCAATTCTTTTTGTTTTTCTTGAATTTGTTGGGTCTTATCTTCATTCGATAATTGAAGGTAATCCAATTCTTTTTTCAAGGATGCATTTGCTTTTTGAAGGGCCACCAATTTTTCATGGTTTTCAACGTATTGCTCTTCTAATTGCTCATATGCTTCAATGAGTTCATCCATTTCAAATTGATTTGCTTGTTGAATACGTTCGTGTTTTTGAACTTCTTCAAGCGCAAATCTTGATTGGAATTCTAGTTGATTGAGGGTTTGTTCCAATTGAATATGACTCGCATTTAATTCGCGATACTCTTCTTCTAGCTTGTTCTTTTCAGCTGTCACTTTTTGGAACTGTGCTGACAATTTTTCGTATTCAGCCTTTGCTTTTTCAAATTGCTTCGTCACTGTTTCTAGTTGACTGTTACGTCGAACGAGTGATTGTTGACCAGAGTTCTTAGAAGCTCCCCCTGTCATCGAACCACCTGCGTTTACGACATCTCCTTCAAGTGAGACAATACGATAGCGGTAACCGAGTTGTTTCGCTAATAGTTGTGCTACTTGTAAGTTTGTTGTCACAAGTGTAGTTCCAAGTAAGTTTTTAATAATCGAAGCATATTTATTATCTGTTGAAACAAGTTCACTTGCGATACCAATAAAACCGTCTACTTTTTTCGCTTGGTTTAATACCGTATCTGGTACTTGTTTTTCTTTAATAATTGATAATGGTAAGAACGTTGCACGGCCTAAACGATTTGTCTTCAAATACGTAATCGCTTTGGCAGCAGCCTTCTCGTCTGTTACAACGATATGTTGGCTCGTCGCTCCCAGCGCGATATCGATGGCTGTCGTTAATTGTTCATCTACACGAATGAGTTCTGCTACAGAATTCACCACACCTGGCAACTCAGATTTGTGTTTCAGAACTTCACGAACGCCTTGATAATAACCAGCATAATCTTCAGATACTTGTTTCAAGCTTCGAACGGTCGCTTGTAATTGCTGAAGATGACGTTCCTTTTCCATCCCTTCATTAGAAAGAATAGAGTGTTGCTCATTGATTTTTGATAATTTTTCTTTTAGAGCTAGAAGCTGTTTTTCAGAACTTGCTTTTTCTTTTGTGAGTTCTTCAATCTTTTCAATGAATTCATTTGCTTTTTCTTCTAAAGCTCGATGTTCTTCATCAAAGGAATCAAAACGCTCCGTCATTTTCTCTTGAGTGTTTTGGTTTACCTCCATAGACTTCTCAAGGTTCTTCTCTTGGTTGAGTAAACGTGAGATTTCTTGTAATTGCTCAATATAACGATTTTGAAGCTCTTTAACGCTTTCCTCGTTACTTTGACTTAATTGGTCTAATTCTTCAACTAATTGACTCCAAGCCTCTTCTACGTTCTTTAATTCAATCTTACGTTCTACTTGATTCTTTTCAAGAAGAGCTAATTTTTCTTCTACTTCTTCTAACTCACGAAGAGCAGCAGCTAGTGCTTCTTGATTTTCCTCATCGCTACGTTCTGCAAATTGGCGACGTTGCTCGAAGACTTTACGTTGACCATCGAGTTGCTCTACTTTTTGGATTAATTCTACGTATTCTTCTTGTTTTGCATCGAGGTCTTCATTACGGGCTTCAAGTTTTACTTGATTTTCCTCGATGTCCAATTGAAGGCTTTCTAGCGTTGCTTCCGTTTGCGCTAATTGCTCTTGGAGTTGCTCCACTTCTTGAAGAGCTACTTTCCACTGAGCATTTAATGTTTCAATTTCGACTGCTAAAAGAGCGGTTTCCACATCTTCTAGCTGTTCTTTCTTAGAAACGTAAGCAATCGCTTTTTCACGTTGTTCTTCTAGTGGTGCTAATTGACCTTCAATCTCATGAAGAATATCTTCCACACGATTTAAGTGATCTTGTGTTTGATTCAATTTACGTTGCGCTTGATTTTTACGGTCTTTGTATTTAAGTACTCCAGCCGCTTCTTCGATAATCATTCGACGTTCTTCAGGTTTTTCGTTAAAGATTTGCTCAACTTTCCCTTGCGAAATCAAAGCAAACGAGTCTTTCCCTAGCCCTGAGTCCATCATTAAGTCTGTAATGTCTTTCAAACGAACTGGTTTCTTGTTAATTAAAAAATCACTTGCTCCATTACGATTCAAGCGGCGTGTCAATACCACCTGTGTTTGATCGGTTGCCAACACTTTATCTTCGTTATTGATATATAGATTAACTTCAGCAATATTCACTGGTTTTCTAGTTTGAGAACCTGCGAAAATGACGTCATCCATCCGTTTTCCACGTAAACTCTTAGCCGATTGTTCCCCAAGAACCCACTTAATCGCTTCAGAAAGATTGGACTTTCCACTACCATTAGGTCCTACAACCGCAGTCACGCCTTTATCGAATTCAATTGTAGTCTTATCGGCAAATGATTTAAATCCCGACATTTCAATTTTTTCTAATTGCATGCTTTAACCCTTTCTTTCTATGAAAGTGAACTCTGTGTTAGTTCTTCCATAGTCAATTTTGCGGCCATTTGCTCGGCTGCTTTCTTCGTCTTGCCGCTCGCAGTCTTGTATTTTTTTCCATCCACAATTAATTGAACAGTAAATGTTTTATCGTGCGAAGGTCCTTCTTCTTTAACTAATTCATAACGGATGTGTACCGGACCATTTTGTTGCAAGTATTCTTGTAACTCTGTTTTGAAATCAGTAATTAGTTCATATCGTCCATTCTTAATTTTAGGAATAACGACTAGATTAAGAAAACGTTGAATCTCGTTCACTCCTTTATCAAGATATAGAGCGCCGATAAAGGCCTCGAACACGTCACATAAAATAGCTGGTTTCTCACGACCGCCACTCAGCGTTTCTCCTTTTCCAAGCAGCAAATACTCATTCAAAGAACATTCCTTCGCAAGTAACGATAAGCTATCCTCACAAACGATTTGAGCTCGTAGTTTCGTTAATTGCCCTTCTTGGAAGTGAGGAAATTGTCGAAAGAGCCAATCGGAAATCGTTAATTCTAAAACAGCATCTCCTAGAAACTCAATACGCTCGTTATAGATTCCCTTCATCTCTTTATGCTCATTAGTATACGAAGAGTGAGTCATCGCTTCCATGAGCAATGCCTCGTTGTTAAACGAAATATCGAACTTCTCTTTTAAAATTTTTGAGAGTGCTTTTATCTCTTTCATGATGGCCTCCTGAAAAAATCCTTATCTTTAACATTATACGAGTTTTAGGGATGGATTACAAATGTACTCCACAATAAAACGGCTTGATTTATAGGTTCAAGCCGCTTTTTGCATATTATTTACGATAGCCTTTGACACAATATTGATTCTTTTCTTCGACATAGTTTAATGATTCTACGAGGGTACGTTGTTGCAGTTGATTCAACTCCTTCGTCTCCGTCACTTCCAACCATTCTTCATAGTAAGTCATTTGCGCTTTGACTTGTTCTTTTAAAAATGCTTTTAATCGTTCCACATCTGCATCATTGACTGCAGAAATTTGAATCGATGGATAAAGGTTTGGTTGAAATTCTCCCTCAATCAAGTCTGTCTTATTGTAGACTGTTACCATCGGGATTTCTTGCATTTCTAAGTCATTTACTAAATCGATGACTGTTTTTTCATGTAATGAAAACTGTGTGTTTGACGCATCCACTACATGCACTAATAAATCGACATCCGCGCTTTCTTCAAGAGTTGATTCAAAAGCATGAATCAATGTCGTTGGCAGTTCTTGGATAAATCCTACCGTATCCGTTAAAGTCACTTCAAAATTCGGGAACAAGTCCACCTGTCTTGTTAGTGGATCAAGAGTCGCAAACAATTGATCCATTTGATAGGTTCCTGCCTGTGTTAATTGATTTAAAATCGTTGACTTCCCAGCATTCGTATATCCAATTAATCCAAGCTGGAATCCATTTGAACTCTTTCTCTTCTCCCGTGAACGTTCACGATGTTTCTTGATTTGTTCTAGCTGTTCTTCAATATCTTGAATTTGTTTACGAATATAACGTCTATCTGTTTCTAGGCGAGTTTCCCCTGGACCACGAGTACCGATTCCCCCACCTTGACGAGATAAACCTTCTCGTTGTCCTGAAAGACGAGGAAGCAAGTAGTTTAATTGCGCAAGCTGTACTTGAAGTTTCCCTTCTTTAGAACGAGCACGCATTGCAAAAATATCTAAAATCAATTGCACTCGGTCAATAATACGACAGTTAATCGATTCATTGAGATTTTTCACCATCGAACCAGTGAGCGATTGATAGAATACAACAAGATCCACTTCTAGTTCATCGACAAGATGGCTGATTTCTTCCTCTTTTCCTTTCCCAACAAGCGTACGTCCACTAATCGACTCACGTTTTTGTGTCACAGTAGCAACCACTTCACCCATCGCTGTATCGACTAACTGCACTAGCTCTTGGTTCGCATATGCGAAATCCTCATCAGTTTGCGTTGTTTGCACACTTACAATTAATACGCGTTCTCTTTGTTCCATTCTATCCCTCCTCTACAAAAGCTGTTAACTCTTCTAATAGTTCTTCTTTCTCTTTTGGATTCTCTAATAAATTCACCCAACGAATTTGTGGTAGTCGATTTCTAAACCAAGTTAATTGACGTTTGGCGTATCGTCTTGAGTTTTGTTGAATAGTTGAAATAATCGCCTCACGCGACTGCTCTCCTTCAAAATACGGAATCCATTCCTTATATCCAATTCCACTAATCGATTGGATATCTAGACCTTTTGATTTTTCATATAACTCTCTAGCCTCTTCTTCCAGACCAGCCTGAGACATCAGTTCTACACGCAAATTGATGCGCTCATATAGTAGTGCTCGGTCTGTATTTAAACCAATAATAAACGCATCATAGTGCGGCGTCTTTTGAATTTCTAGACTTGAAAACTTCTTACCGGTAGCATGAATCACTTCTAGCGCACGAATCACGCGTCTAGGATTATTTACAGAAATTTTAGAAGCCGCCTCAGGGTCTACTGTATTCAATTCATTCCAAAGAACCTCAGAACCCTTTTCTTCCAGTTCTTGTTCTTTTAATATACGATAGTCCGGATCATTCGAACCTTCGCCACTATAATGGAATCCATACAATAGACCTTCGATATAGAGTCCTGTACCACCGACGATAATCGGTAGTTTCCCACGACCCGTAATGTCTACTATAGCTGCTTCTGCCTTCTCTTTAAAGTCACTTGCTGTAAAAGGTTCATCCCACTCACAAATATCTAACAGGTGGTGTGGAACGCCTTCTTTTTCTTCCTCAGTAACTTTTGCAGTCCCAATATCAAGCCCCTTATAAACTTGAAGCGAATCTCCATTAATGATTTCCCCATTGAAGTGTTTTGCAAGCTCGATACTGAGAGCTGTTTTTCCTACCGCGGTTGGTCCCACGATAATGATAATTTTGGGTAGCTTATCGCTCATAATTCTCCTTTAATTGTAACGCCTTTTGCGGATAATCCGTAAAAATAGCTTCAATGTTTAGTTCAAAGCAACGGTTGATATCTGTATCTTCATTCACTGTCCATACACGTAAAGGCAACTGTTTCGTATTCCATTCAAGCGTCCAATCAAGTAACTTCAAATCAGGATGATACGATTCTTTTTCAAGCATGGCATCACCTTTATTCGCCCACTCAACTGACTCAAAGAGAAGTCCAATTTCTTGATCTGGCTTCATCTTTTTGAGCTCAACTAGTGTATATGGATTAAAGCTAGAATAGACAATTGCAAATGGCCAAGATTCGGTAACTTGGAGCGCGAGACATTTCTCAACAAGTCCTTCATATTGAATAATATCTGTTTTTAGCTCGATATTTAATTGTCCGGTAAAGTTCAATTCTTTTAATAAGTGAAGTACTTCGTCTAGCGTTGGAATCTTCTCACCTGCAAAGTCGTTCTTAAACCAACTTCCTGCATCCATTGCTTTAACTTCTGCTAACGTTAAGTTTCTGATTTCTCCAGTACCATTGGTTGTGCGGTCGACCGTTTCATCATGAATCACCACTAACTGTCCATCCTTTGTTAAATGGACATCAAGTTCAATCCCTTCACTTCCAACACGCACTGCTTCTCTAAAAGATGAGAGTGTGTTTTCTGGATGCGTTCCTTTACTCCCTCTATGTGCAAAGATTTTTGTCATTTGCGTTCACCTTCTGCTCGTGTATCATTTTCTTGCTTAATTGCGTTTGAAATTTGTAATAATTCTTTTGCATTTTCAAGTGTTAATGCGGTAATCGTTGTACCTGAAAGCATACGTGCGATTTCTTCGGTACGTTCTGTTTCGTTCATCACTTTTAGAATCGTATGCGTCCGCTCTCCCTCTTCAACTTTCTCAATATGAATATGCGTATCCGCCATACTTGCCACTTGTGGTAAATGCGTAATACTCAACACTTGTGCGTATTCTGAAATGTAGTGCATTTTCGAAGCAATCGCCTGCGCCACTCGTCCGCTGACACCTGTATCCACTTCGTCAAAAATAATTGTTCCAACAAGTTGTTCTTTCGTGAAGATGGATTTCATCGCTAAGGTAATACGAGATAACTCACCACCAGAGACAATCTTGCTAAGAGGTTTCAAGGGTTCCCCTTTATTCGTTGAAATGTAAAACTCAACGATGTCAATCCCTGTTTCCAGTAAGCTATCTGAAGTTTCAAATTGAATGGCAAATTGCGCATTCTCCATGTAGAGACCGTGCAATTCGCTCACAATATCTGCTTCTAAGCGTTTAGCCACTTCACGACGAATACTTGAAATCTTCTTGGCAATCTCAAAAGCTTCAAGAGTGGCCTGCTTCAACACTTTTTCAGTTTCAGCGATTAAAGCCTCTTTATTTTCAATCTTATTCAAAGCGTCTCTTGCTTTATCTTGGAAGGCCAGAATTTCTTCTGCATCATCCCCATATTTGCGTTTTAATTGATAGTAAACATCAAGACGCTCTTCAATAAAAGCAAGGCGTTCTTCATCAAATTCTGCATTTTCGATTTCATGACGAATCGCACTTGCAGCATCTTGCAGTTGATAGTAAGCCTCGCTCATTTGCGTAGAAAGGGTCTTAAAGCTTGTTGAAATTGACTCTAAGCTTTCCACTTCACGAGTAGCTTCTCCGATGGCATCAACGCTTGAATATTCTTCACCTTCAAGTGCACCTAAGGCTGTCTGAAGAGCCGTTTGGATCTTTTGGAAGTGAGTAAAGTATTCTTTTTCTTCGCTTAACTGCTCTTCTTCACCCACATAAATATTGGCTTCTTCGATTTCTTGAAGTTGGAATTTCAATAGATCGACGCGCTGTGCATCTTCTTTTTCTGCAGTCTGTAGGGCTCTTAGTTCTTGTTTAGCTGCTATGACTTTTGCATAAGCTTCATCGTACTCTACCAACAATGTGCCCATTTGATGGTGTGCGAATTCATCTAATAGCCCTAAGTGTTTTTCTTCGTTTAATAATAAGAAATGCTCATTTTGGCCATGAATATCGATTAAGTAAGGTCCGATTTGTTTGAGGAGCGCTACTGTAGCTAACTGTCCATTAATACGGCAGTTTGATTTTCCATTTTGCAATAATTCACGTTGAATCATTAATTCATCTTCAACGACTTCAACCCCGAATTCTTGCAGCTTTTCAACAACAGCTGGATCCTCAATTCGGAATACCCCTTGAATCAAGGATTTTTCTTCACCATAACGAATCATTTCAAGCGATGCACGTTCACCAATTAATAGGCCCACCGCATCAATAATAATCGATTTCCCAGCGCCCGTTTCCCCGGTTAAAACCGTCATCCCTTTTTCAAACGTACACTGAACTTCTTCGATAATGGCAAAATTCTTAATATAAATCTCTTGAATCAAGTTCGTCACCCTTTACTTTTTTAATCGTTGCGCTTCTTTAACCGTCTCACGCGCGAGTTCTTCAAATGAACGAACCTCATTTGGAGCCGTATTTCTTAAATGCGCTAAAAATTCAATATTTCCACTTCCACCAGTGATTGGTGAATACGTTACTTTTTCTACAGTAAATCCGATTTGTTCACTGAAGCTTAAAATATCCACTAATACATCTTCATGGACTTTTGGATCGCTGACAATTCCTTTTTTCCCAATGCGTTCACGACCTGCTTCGAATTGTGGTTTAATCAATACAAGCACGTCGCCGCCTTCTTTTAGAATTGGTTTTAATGGCGGTAAAATCAGTTTCAACGAGATAAACGACACGTCGATGGATGCTACATCCGGTTGTCCTTTTGTAAAATCATCTGGTGTAGCGAAACGAAAATTCATTCGCTCCATGACAACAACACGATCATCTTGGCGTAGTTTGTAATCTAATTGGTTATAGCCCACATCGAGTGCGTAACTTTGTTTTGCCCCGTTTTGTAAGGCCGCATCTGTAAATCCACCAGTAGATGCACCAATATCTAATAAAATCTTTCCATCGACACTGACATCGAATTCTTTTAAGGCTTTTTCTAATTTCAAGCCGCCACGAGAGACGTACTTTAAAGGTTCTCCTTTAATCATCAATGAACTCGTTACAGGAATTTTCTCCCCTGGTTTATCGTATCGATTATGATACACTGCATCCACAATCTGTCCTGCCATGACAAGACGTTTTGCTTTTTCTCTGGAATCCGTCAGTCCTTGTTGGACAACCAGAATATCCACACGTTCTTTTTCCATTTGTTACTCCTATATTTCTAAATACGTTAAAAACTCAATGAGAAGAGCCTTTATTTGTTCGTTCTCTAACGTATAATCTACTTCATCCAAAGCACTCTTACAAAAGGCGATTTCGGTTGATAGTGCTTCTTTGGCACCTTCTACACCCAAGAGACTCGGATATGTATTTTTACTTAGTTCTGAGTCCTTCCCTGTTTCTTTACCCGTTTGTTCACTTGTCCAGCATACATCTTGTAAGTCATTTTGAATTTGGAATGCTAGACCAAAGTGAGTTGCATAAGAGACAAAAGCTTCTTTCTGAGTTTCATCAGATAAAAAGAGATTCCCAAGACGAACAGCAGCTAATAACAATTCTCCTGTTTTCTCACGATGGATTTCTTTCATTTGTTCGAGAGTAATCGTCACTTCTTCACTAGCAATATCTTTCATTTGGCCAGAAATCATGCCGCTCATACCAGAAGCACTCGATAAAATCTTCACGGCTTCAACTAATTGACGAGCTTCCAAGTTGGCATTTGCAGCTACCTCAAATGCTAATGTCAGTAATGCATCGCCTGCTAAAATCGCAGTGGCTTCATCAAACGCCTTATGCACGGTTGGACGACCGCGACGCAAATCATCATCATCCATTCCTGGTAAGTCATCATGAATCAGAGAATACGTATGAATCATCTCTAGAGCACATGCTAAGTCTAATGCTGCTTCATTGCTCGCCGTTCCAGCAAAACCAACTGCAAGCGTTAAGAGAGGTCTAATGCGTTTCCCACCCGACTGTACCGCATAAAGCATAGCTTCTTTCAAGCGAGCTTCTGTTGGTCTTTCTTCAATAAGCTTTGTTAAGTGATTGGCTACGTCTTGTTGAAGTTGTTGAATAACAGCCTTCACCATAGGACTATGCCTCTTTTCCTTCTGCATTCACTGTAATCATCGCTCGAACGGTTTCTTCTGCTTTTGTTAATGTTTCATTACAAAATTGGCTAAGTTCCATTCCTTCTTTAAATTTATCTAATGCTTCATCAAGTGGAACATTTCCACTTTCTAATTGTCTTACGATTTGTTCTAATGCAGACATTGCTTCTTCAAATTTTAATGTTTTCTTCGCCATTATAAACTCTCCTTGTTCTTTTCATTAACGGTCGCATTTACAAGACCATCACTTAAACGAATCTCTATTTCTTCATTATTTTCAATTTGTTCTACCGAATTTACGATTGTTCCATTTTTAAACACAATACCGTATCCACGTGTCATGATTTTTAATGGGCTGAGTAAATCTAATTTCTCTACTAATTGTTGGAATCTGATTTGCTTATCCTGCAAGTAGTTTTGATTATTATCAAGTAATTGCTTATGCAACCATTCAAGTTTCTGCTTTTGTTGAATTAATAATTGTTCTGGCGATACTAATTGCAGACGGTGAGTAAATTGCATCGATTGTTGTTTTGCCAGATGAAGTCTTTGTTGCATCCCTTGCATCAACTTCAATCGCAATTGATCCACTTGCTGTGCATACACTTCATACATGCGTTCTGGTTTTACAAAAATACCAGACTTTTCTAGTTTACTTAATAACTCTTTACGAGTGTTCAATTGGTTGAGCATCGTTGTTTGCAAACGACCCGTTAAGTTTCCAAGTGTTAGATGAATATCATTGAGTACCGGCGTTGCGAGCTCTGCTGCGGCAGTCGGTGTAGCTGCACGTTGGTCAGCGGCAAAGTCTGTTAAAGTCGTATCTGTTTCATGCCCCACACTTGAAATGATTGGAAGAGCGAATGAAGCAACACGTCTTACAACCGGTTCTTCGTTAAAGGCCCATAAATCTTCGATGGAACCTCCACCACGACCAATGATAACCACATCTGCATCCGATTGTTCTACTAAGTCTAAATTTTTAAGAATACTTGGAACAGCGTGTACTCCTTGTACCACAGTTGGATATAACACGAGTTGTGCAATCGGAAAACGGCGAGCAACTGTTGTTTGAATATCTCGAATAACAGCACCTGTATCACTCGTTAAAATCGCAATCTTCTTTGGAAATACAGGAATTGGTTTCTTCGGTCCAGAAAAAACTCCTTCTTCAGTTAATTTTTTCTTCAACTGTTCATAGGCTTGATAAAGAGCCCCTACACCATCTGGTTCCATGTGCTCGATAATCATTTGGTATTTACCAGATTTTTCATAGACCGTAACACGACCAATCACAAGTACTTTCATTCCTTCTTCAGGCTGGAATTGAATTTTCTTATAAGCGCCTTGGAACATGGTCGCAGCGATAATGGCATTTTCATCCTTCAAGTTGAAATACTTATGCACACTATTTTTATTAAAGTTTGAAATTTCTCCCGTCAAATAAACACGGTCTAGGTGCGGATCACGGTCAAATTTAGTTTTAATATACTTCGTCAACGCGGTGACGGTTAAGTATTCTTGTTCCATGTCCTACTCCTTCTTACTTTTAGCATTTTTTACGGTTTGGGCTAGTAACATCGCAATGGTCATCGGACCAACTCCGCCAGGAACTGGTGTAATAGCACTTGTGAGTGGCGCCACTTCTTCAAAATCAACATCTCCGCAGAGTTTTCCAGCTTCATTACGGTTAATCCCAACATCAATCACAACGGCTCCTTCTTTTACGAAGTCTTTTGTAATAAGTCCTGCTTTCCCTACTGCACTAATGAGAATGTCAGCTCGTTTAGCAACTTTAGCTAAATCTTTTGTACGGCTATGACAAACCGTAACTGTTGCTCCATGATTCAATCCTAAAAGTGCCATTGGCCGTCCCACAATTGTACTTTGACCAATGATAACGATCTCTTTTCCAGCAAGGTCAATATTGTATTCTTTGAAGAATTCCATAATTCCTTGTGGAGTACATGGGACAATCGATTCATCTTTTTGAAGTAACTTTCCTAAGTTTACTGGGTGAAAACCGTCGACGTCTTTTTCAGGAACAATCGCTTCTAAGACCTCTTCTGTATCGATGTGTTTTGGCAAGGGCAATTGCACCAAAATACCGTGAACGCTATCATCAAGGTTCAGTGTATTCACGTATTCTAATAGTTCTTCTTGTGTTGTTTCTTCAGCGAGGCGAATCACATTTGAATGAATGCCTACTTCTGTTGCCGCACGTTCTTTGTTACGTACGTACACTTGACTAGCTGGGTCTTCTCCAACAAGAATGACCGTTAGTGAAGGAGTTACTCCACTCTTAGAAAGTTGTTGTACTTCCTGTTTTAGTCCTTCTCTTATTTTTCCAGCTAATGCTTTCCCATCTAGAATTTGCGTCATAGAAGTCTCCTTTTTCTTAAAATAATGTTGTTAAATTGATAAAAATAAAATATGTATAGTGAAATTAACAAATGCGTGAATTATCATATATGATAATTTTTTAGTGCATTCAATGGGGTGTGACATGACTTAGGCGCAGTGGTTTATTGACTTTCTTTTCATCACTCGTGATTCAAGAAAGTCTAATAAACTGTGCGAACGAAAGACTACGAAGCAGAATATGCTCGCACTGTGAGAATATTCTTTGCTTCTGTCTTTCTGCTTCACATCCTGTTTAGTTGAGTTCGGGCTCGTAGCTTTCGCGTTCCTTTCCGACAATTATCCGCACGTCCTTATCGGACGCTTGCGTTAATTTCGGTAAAGGGTCGAAAGCTGACCACTCGCCCTCGCATCCTGTTTTTAGTTGAGTTCGAAAAGGCATAGGCTCAAGCCTTTCGAGGTTAGTCCGCACGGTCTTCTTGACCGCTTACGGCCAACCTGCGAACCGTCATCGCCTATAAGCGCCTTTTCTCGCATCCTGTTTTAAAAAAGAGTCTGAAACGTTTGCTTCAGACTCTTCGTGTAGTAGAATCTTACCCATTTACAAAGTTTGATAAGATACCATTAATAAATTTCGCTGATTTTTCATCACTGTATGTTTTGGCAATTTCAATTGCTTCGTTTAACGCTACAGTTTGTGGAACTTCTAATTCTGGAGAAGTCATCTCAAAGATTGCAACTCGCATGATAATCAAGTCTAAACGTACAATACGATTTAATTTCCATCTCTTAGAGTGTTTTTCAATTAATCCATCAATCTTTTCGAGATTATTTTGTACTCCTCTTACTAATGCTATGCTGTAAGTAATTTCCGGAACTTCGTCTAATAAATCTTCTTCCGTAATTGCATCGCTAGAATAAGGTGAATCTTCTGAGCATTCCAACGCAAGACTGAGCGCATCCACAATGTGCATTTCAGGAGTCATATCTAATTGATATAATGCTTGAATTGCCAATACACGTAGTGCTCGTCTTTTTAATGGTTTTCGACTCACTATTCATCCCCCAATTCAAATAATTCAGTTTCTTCTTGCTTAACCGGTAAAATATCATGAACATGAACATTTACTTGTGAAATAACAAGTTCACAACTGAATAGCAATTGTTCTTTAATTTTGTTTTGTAATAATAATGCTGTTTTAGGAATTGAAACCCCATAGTCTACGTTTCCGTAAATATCAATCACAAAGGCTCCATTTTCCTCTGTTAAGTATGCCCCTTTAGATAATTCTTTCCCACCAAAAATGGTATTTAAAAAGCCAGGAACAGGATAAAATCCTTTTACTTGTGCAGCTACAATCCCTGCAATACTTTCAATTACTTCAGGTGCAATTTCAATTGCTCCTAGTTCTTTATCTTTAGAATATTTCTTCATTTGTTCCATTTTGTAACCTCCTTTTTTACTAGAAAATTACTCTTTAAAAGATTTTCTCAGTCTTATTTAGTTTACCATGAAACAGGTATTCTAACAACTACGGTCCATTTTAAAGGATGATTAACTCACGAGGAACTTGTTGAATGACTTCAGCACCTGTTTCATTAATAATAATGTCATCTTCAATACGAACACCACCCACACCTGGAAGATAAATTCCTGGTTCATTTGTAATCACATTTCCTGGTACAAATGCTTGTGTTGCAATACGAGAAACATTTGGTGCTTCATGGATTTCAAGACCGATACCATGTCCTGTTGAGTGAGTGAAGTATTCTCCATATCCACGACTAGCGATATAATCACGAGCGATTTTATCTAATTCTACGCCTGTTTTTCCAGGGCCTGCTGCTTGGCTCACTTTTAATTGAGCTTGCAAGACAACATCGTGAATTTCTTTTAATTGGTCGATAGGTTCACCTACTGCAATCGTTCTAGTCATATCTGACACATAACCATTGTAGTAGCAACCAAAGTCTAGTGTTACTAAGTCTCCAGTTTCAATCACTTTCGCACTCGCAACTCCGTGAGGCATTGAAGAACGAACTCCACTTGCAACGATTGTATCAAATGAAACTCCTGTCGCACCTAATCCACGCATATAGAAATCTAATTCATTAGCCACTTGGATTTCAGTCACACCTGGTTTGATGAAGTCTAAAATATGTAAAAATGCAGCGTCTGAAATACGGCAAGCTTCACGAATCGTTTGGATTTCTCCAGCATCTTTCACTTCACGAATTTTTTCGACAATGTTTTGTGTTGGAATTAATGCTGTATCAAATGCATCTTCAAAAATCTCTAATTGAGAAACTGTAACATGATCTGCTTCAAATCCTACAAATTTTAAATCATTTTCGCGAATGATTTTTTCAAACGCCGGAACCCAACCTGTTTTGTGTTCAATCACATGAAATCCTTGTGCTTGCTGTTGTGCTTGTTGTGTATAACGAGCATCTGTTACAAAATAAGCATCTGTCAATGTGATTAATGCAAATCCAGTTGTTCCAGTAAAGTTGGCTAAATAACGTAAATTGTATGGACTATAAACAATGAATCCATCAATTTCTTGTTCTTTCATGGAATTTCTTACTTTTTCTAAACGTGTCATAAACAATCCCTCCAATGAAAATGGTAACTTTAGTATAACAAAAAAGAGCCTAACAACAAAGTCAGGCTCCTTGATTTTACTCATTTTTAATACTGATTAAATCGTTCTAATCGACGAGATACAATCTCCTCTTTCGATTTTTTCATCCAAAAATCTAATTGCACTTTTAATTCCTCACGTAATTCTGATGCAATTTGTTCATTGGATTTTTTCTTCTCAAAAATCACTCGGTCAACAATTTTTTGATCTAATAAATCATGACAAGTAAATTTCATGAGTTCAGCAGCTTGGGCAGCTTTCGATCCATCTTTCCACAAAATAGATGCAAATCCTTCAGGAGAAAGAATAGAATACATCGCGTACTCCATCATCCAAACTTCATTAGCAACTGCCAACCCTAAGGCTCCACCACTACCACCTTCACCACAGAGAATGGCAATAATAGGAACTTTGAGATGACTCATAATACGAAGATTATCCGCGATAGCTTCTCCGATTCCACGTTCTTCTGCAGTAGCCCCACAAAAAGCACCCGCTGTATTAATAAAGGTAACAATTGGACGATTAAACTTCTCCGCTTGCTTCATCAATCGTGCACTTTTTCGGTATCCTTCTGGATGCACTTGGCCAAAATTCGTTTTGAGATTTTCTTGAAGAGTATGCCCTTTTTCCATCCCAATAACGGTAACAGGAGTTCCATTTAAGGTAGCAATCCCACCTACTAAAGCTTTATCATCTGCATAATAACGATCTCCATGTAATTCAATGAAATCGTCAAATACAGCTGTAATCCATTCTTTTGTCGTTGGACGATTCACGTCACGCGCCAACGAAACAATTTTCATCGGTTTCATGCATTTGACTCCTTTCTATGAAGTACAAGAAGTTTATGAATTGTTTTTTTCATCTCTTTACGATGAATCACTGCATCAATAAAACCTTGCTCTAGAACGGTTTCCGCTGTTTGGAAATCATCAGGAAGTTGTTGATTCATTGTTTGTTCAATAACTCGCTTCCCTGCAAATCCTACGATGGCTTTAGGTTCAGCAAGAATAATATCCCCTTGCATCGCAAAACTAGCTGTTACCCCACCTGTAGTTGGATCTGTTAATACGGTTAAATAAAATAATCCAGCTTGATGATGTTCTTCAACCGCTCCAGAAATTTTAGCCATTTGCATCAGAGAAAAAATCCCTTCTTGCATTCTAGCTCCTCCAGAAGCAGTAAAAATAACTACTGGCAATTGGCGTTTGATTCCTTCCTGAAAAGCCTTGGTGATTTTTTCACCAACAACTTGTCCCATTGAACCCATCATAAAAAATGAATTCATGACACAGCAAATGAAGGTCTCTTCCCCAATGGTAGCAATCCCAACAGTAACAGCTTCATTTTCTTTAGCAACCTTTGCTGCTTTTTCTAATTTCGCTTCGTACCCTGGAAATGCCACATCCACTTTTGGTTTTTCATCTTCAAAAAGCTCTTCGAATTTGTCGACCGTAATGGCTAAACGTTCTGAAGCACTAATTCGAAAATGCGCATCACAATTTGGACAAACTTTTAGTGCCCCTAAATCTTCTTTGTAGACGGTCTTACCACAACCAGGACATTTAATCCATTTTCCATCTGGTACAGTAGGTAACTCAGACTGCTCAGACAAGTCTACTTTTATACGATTGATGGTGATATACGATCGTCTTTTAAACAGACCCATCTAATCACTCCTTTACTAAATCATTCTAATTCTCTTTAGGCTGATTCCAATGTTTCAAAAATTCCGATTCAACATAAGCAGTTGTATAATCGCCGCGTTTGAATGCTGAAGAATCTAATAAATCTTCCACAAATTCCTGGTTGGTATCTACACCTTCTACTACTAATTCAAATAACATGCGTTTCATTCTTAAAATCGCTTCTTCACGTGTCTTTCCATGTGCAATCAACTTCGTTAACATCGAATCATAGAAAGGTGGAATCTGATAACCAGTATATAGAGCAGATTCAATACGAACGCCCATTCCACCAACAGGTTGATGAAGGAACGTTACTTTCCCTGGAGAAGGACGGAATCCTTCAAACGGATTTTCAGCATTTAGACGACACTCAATGGCATGTCCTGAAAAAGAGATATCCTCTTGGGTAAACGGAAGCTCTTCTCCAGCAGCAATTTTGATTTGCTGTTGGACTAAATCCACATTCGTAATCATTTCTGTAATAGGATGTTCCACTTGAATTCGGGTATTCATTTCCATGAAATAGAAGTGTTTGTCCTCATCTACAAGAAACTCGATGGTCCCTGCATTTTGATACCCTACTGCTTTAGCGGCTCGAACAGCTGCCTCTCCCATATCTCTTCTAAGTTGAGAAGAAAGAGAAGGACTTGGGGCTTCTTCAATGATTTTTTGATTTTTTCTTTGAAGTGAGCAATCACGCTCGCCAAGATGGACCACATTTCCATGTTGATCCGCTAAGATTTGTATTTCAATATGTTTTGCAGGATAAATGATTCTTTCCATGTACACATCTGCATTTCCAAAGGCTTGTAAGGCTTCTTGTCGAGCTGTGACAAATTGATGTTCAAATTCTTCCACAGACTCCACACGACGGATTCCTTTTCCTCCGCCACCTGCGACAGCTTTGATTAACAGAGGGAATCCAATTCGCTTAGCCAGTTCAATCCCTTCTTCTACAGTTGGCACTACATCATCGCTTCCTGGAATAACTGGTACATTTGCTGCAATCATCTGTTTACGTGCTTCTGCTTTATCTCCCATTTGAGAAATAACTTCACTAGAAGGTCCGATGAAAGTTATTTGACATTCTGCACACATTTTAGCAAATTTCGCATTTTCAGATAAAAATCCAAATCCTGGATGGATTGCTTGTGCGCCAGTAGTCACAGCCGCACTTAAAATATTTTCTACGTTTAAGTAAGAATCTTTTGAAGCAGCTGGGCCAATACAGACAGCGTGGTCCGCTAATTGTACATGAAGAGCATCTTTATCCGCTTGGGAATAGACTGCTACCGATTCAATTCCTAACTCACGACAAGCTCGAATAATACGGCAAGCAATCTCTCCACGGTTTGCGATTAGTACTCTATTAAACATAGGCTTAACGTCCAATAATAAAGGTTAATTCAGCTTCTGCGACTTTCTTACCATCAACATAAGCAACGCCTTTACCGATTCCTGCATATTCTTTTAATTTAACGATATCCACTTGAAGTGTTAACACATCTCCTGGAGTTACTTTTTGACGGAATTTAACATTGTTTAATCCGCCTAAGTAAGCTGTTTTTCCTTTAAAAGAATCTAATTTCAATAATGGAATTGATCCAGCTTGTGCTAATGCTTCAACGATTAACACACCAGGCATTACAGGTTCACCAGGGAAATGTCCTTGGAAGAAGCTTTCGTTAAATGTCACGTTCTTGCGTGCCACTACGTGTTCACCTGGTACTAATTCATCAACACGGTCAATATATAAAATTGGGTAACGGTTAGGAATTAACTCAGCTACGTCAGTTACAGTCATAATATTCATCTTTATTTCCTCCTAAAATTGGGTTTAGCGAATCGCAAATAATTTTTGTCCGAAATCAACCATTTGGCCGTTTTCTACAAGGACTTCCACCACTTCACCGTTGAAGTCGCTCTTAATTTCATTCATGATTTTCATTGCTTCGACAATACATACCGTGTCGTTTGAAGTAATTTGTTTACCCACTTGTACAAATGGATCTGCATCCGGTGAAGATTGTAAGTAAACCACCCCAACGATTGGGCTTGTAATGTATTTTGCATCTGTTGCGACTTGTGGTGCTTCCTGAGTTTCAGCAGAAGAAGAGACACTCACTGGTGCAGCTTCCACTGGACTAGCCACATTTGCAACGGGTGCAACAGCATTAGAAACGACTTGAGGGTATTCCTCACGTTTACTAAATTGCACTTCGAACTCTTCATTTGATAAATGAAACTCCGTCATGTTTGATTCATTGAACAAAGCCATAAGTTCTTTAATTTCTTCTACGTTCATGTATTAATCCTTCCATTTCTTCACACAGATAACGGCATTATGTCCTCCGAAACCAAGTGAATTACTGATCGCTACTTCTACTTTCGTTGCAACACCAACATTTGGAGTTACATCCAAATCACAAGCTTCATCTTGCTCTGTAACATTAATCGTTGGTGGAATAAAATCTTCCTCAACTGCCTTCACACAAGCAATTGCTTCAATTGCTCCTGCAGCTCCTAATAAGTGACCAGTCATTGATTTTGTACTAGACACATGAACCTTATCCGCTGCTTCTTTTAATGCATAACGAATTGAAGTTGTTTCAGCAGAATCGTTTGCTGGAGTACCTGTTCCGTGAGCATTCACATAGTCTACTTCGCTTGGAGCTACTCCTGCTTCTTCGATAGCTTGTAGAATTGCTTTACCAGCACCACTTCCGTCAGGATTTGGAGCAGTCATATGATAAGCATCTCCGGTAGCACCATATCCAACGACTTCTGCATAAATTTTAGCACCGCGTTTTTGTGCGTGTTCTAGGCTTTCAAGAACAAGAACCCCTGCTCCTTCTCCCATTACGAATCCGCCACGCTTTTTGTCAAATGGTAATGAAGCTGCATTTGGATCTTCGCTGCTTGAAAGAGCCGTTAAAGCCGCAAAACCTGCAATTCCGATTTCACAAATAGAACCTTCTGCACCACCGGCTAAAATCACATCAGAGTATCCATGTTTAATGTTACGGAATGCTTCCCCGATGGCATGAGTTCCTGTTGCACAAGCAGTTACTAATGACGTACATACACCACGTGCACCAATTTTCATTGAGATATTTCCTGCGACCATATTACCGATAGCCATTGGAACAAATAATGGAGCTACACGAGTCGGACCTTTATCATGCATTTTAATGATTTGGCTTTCCATTACGGTTAACCCACCGATACCAGAACCCACCATAACACCAAAACGATCGTAGTCTGTATTTTCTGGAGTAATCCCGCTGTCTTCTACCGCTTGCATTGCTGCTGCAAGTCCGTATTGACAGAATAAATCCATTCGTTTTGCTTCTTTACGATCCATGTATTTTGTAGCATCGAAGTCTTTCACTTCAGCAGCCACATAAACATCTAAGTCTTTTTTATCAAATTTTGTAATTGGAGCAATTCCGTTCTTACCTTCTTTAAGGCCTTCCCAGAAGCTTGCTACATCATTTCCTAAAGGAGTGATGGCTCCCATTCCTGTAATTACTACTCGATTCATTGTTTTCCTCCTTTAAGAGATTACATGTATAATCCGCCGTTAACGTTTAACACTTGTCCTGTAACGTATTTTGTTTCCGCTAAGAACACACATGCTTCAGCAATGTCTTCTACTGTACCAAAACGACGTACTGGGATTTGTTTTTCCCACTCATTACGAATCTTTTCAGGTAATGCTTGTGTCATATCTGTATCGATGTATCCAGGAGCAATAGCATTTACTGTAATCCCACGAGAACCAATTTCTTTAGCAACAGATTTTGTTAAACCAATGATTCCAGCTTTACTTGCAGCATAGTTTGCTTGACCTGCATTTCCAGTAACCCCAACGATACTTGTAATGTTAATAATGCTTCCTGATTTTTGTTTTACGAAAACTGGAGTCGCAAAACGAATCATATTGAAGTATCCTTTTAAGTTAATATTCATTACATCGTCAAAATCAGATTCACTCATTCGCATTAATAATCCATCACGAGTAATTCCAGCGTTATTGACTAACACATCGATACGTCCAAAACGCTCTTTTACTTCGTTAATAAAGTTTTCAGCTACGTCGAATTTCGAAACGTCTCCAACAAACGTCATTACTTCACCAGGATAAACATCAAATTGTGCAAGTGTTTCTGCATCAATTTCACGAGTACCGTTTAAAACAACATTAGCACCAAGTTTGGCAAATTCTAATGCGATTCCAAGACCAATCCCGCGACGGCTCCCTGTTACAACAACTGTTTTATCTTTAAATTTCATTTCGTTATCCTTTCAGTTCCTTTACTTTTTCAATGGTTTCTGACATTGCTTTAAGGCTATCTGTTTGGAATAATTGAACAGAAGTACCTTTTGCTTTAGCAATTTGTTTCACCATTTGCGTCAATGTTTTTCCAGGACCTACTTCAATAAAGACATCCACGCCGTCTTGAAGCATCCACTCTACATTTTGTTTCCATTTTACGGCATTCGTAATTTGATCACAGAGAACGTCTTTTGAAGGTACGCCTTCATGTGGAGTGCCTAACGTATTGCTTAATACTGGGCATTTACTTTCGTGTAACTCTGCCACTTCCATCTCAGGAGCAAAGCGAACTTTCGCTTCTTTCATTAATGGTGTATGGAAAGGACCAGATACTACTAGTGGCACAGCTCTTTTAGCGCCAGCTTCTAAGCATTTTTCGCTTGCTGCGTCTACTGCTTCTGCATGACCACCAATGACTAATTGTCCTGGTGTGTTGTAGTTTGAAGGAACTACGAGAGCTTCTGGAGTAGAAACTTCACGACAAATGTCTTCGATAACATTGTCTTCAAGACCTAAAACGGCCACCATTTTCCCTTCGCCTTCTACAACCGCTTCTTGCATATATTGACCGCGTTTGGCGACTAAATTTAGAGCTTCCTTGAAGTCAAGGACTCCTGCTTCCACAAGCGCTGAATATTCACCTAGAGACAATCCAGCAGCCACATCTGGTGTGATGGCTTCTTGTTCTAATACACTTGCTAACGCATGAGAAACCGTTAATAACAACGGTTGCGTATATTCTGTTTGATTGATTCGTGTGGCAGGTTCTTCCAAAAGAATGTCCGTCACACTGTATGGCAGAACGTTACTTGCTTCTTCAAAAACAGCTTTAGCCACCTCGAAGTGCTCAGCAATTTCTAAGCCCATTTGTGGTTTTTGACTTCCTTGACCTGGAAATAAAAATGCGATTTTCATGAGTTTCCTCCTATTGCGCTGTAAAAAAATGGTGGAAATATGCTAAATAAGCATATTTCACCATTCCCTTTTTTCATTTAATTAAAAACGTGCAAGTTCTTTCTGGATGACTTCATGAGATTCGGCCATCAATTCTTGAATAATCTCTGAACAGCTTTGTTCTTTTGAGATTAAACCAGCAATTTGTCCAGCCATCATTGATCCCATTTGAGTATCTCCTTCCACTACGATTCTACGTAAAGCACCACGTCCAATTTCTTCTAAACGTTCAAAATCAGGATTTTCTTTACTAGTTTCCTCTTTTTCTGCTTGAAGATAAATCTTCGTTAATTTATTACGTAGAACTCGAACTGGGTGACCTGTAATTTGTCCAGTAATAACAGTATCGATATCTTTTGCCTTTAAAACAGAAGCTTTAAAGTTGTCATGTGCAGTACACTCAGTAGAGACCAAAAATCTTGTTCCTAGTTGAACCGCATCGGCACCTAACATTAAAGCAGCTGCCATTCCGCGACCATCTCCGATACCACCTGCACCAATCACTGGTACACTCACTGCATCTACTACTTGAGGTAATAGAGCCATAGTTGTGGACTTACCAATGTGTCCACCGGCTTCCATTCCTTCTACTACAATAGCGTCTGCTCCTTCTTTTTCCATTCTTTTTGCTAAAGCAACCGAAGCGACAACTGGAATAACTGTGATACCAGCTTCTTTAAACTTCGCCATATATTTGCCAGGACTACCAGCACCAGTACAAACCACTTTAACGCCAGCCTGACAGACAACATCCACTACTTCATCAACAAATGGACTTAATAGCATAATATTTACACCATAAGGTTTATCTGTT
Organism: Granulicatella sp. HMSC31F03; assembly: GCF_001807725.1. NCBI lineage: Bacteria > Bacillati > Bacillota > Bacilli > Lactobacillales > Carnobacteriaceae > Granulicatella > Granulicatella sp. HMSC31F03. Next base: position 66,987 of record NZ_KV790846.1, read on the forward strand.
AAACGATTCATTTCTTCAATAAATCCTTTAACGACTTCGCCAGGAGCATGTCCGCATGCAACGATTCCTAGACCGCCAGCATTAGACACAGCACTTGCAAGCGCAGGATTTGCAACCCATGCCATTCCTCCTTGGATAATCGGATATTCAATTCCAATCATTTCGCAGATTCTTGATTTCATGTGTTACCATCCTTTTTTTGATTATTTTTCAGCTAATTGTTTATCAACGTAGTTCACTAAGTCTTGAACTGTTTCTAGACCTTCTTCAGTATCGATTTTCACATCGAATTCATCTTCGATATCGTTGATGATTTGGAATAAATCTAAGCTATCTGCGTCTAATTCATCTTTAAGACGAGTAGTTAATTGTACTTCTTCTTCCTCTTTACCTAATTGATCTACGATAATTGCTTGAATTTTTTCAAATGTCATTGTGTTTTCCTCCAATATTTTAAAAATTATAAAGTGATTGTGATACTTCCCCAGGCAAGGCCACCGCCAAAACCTGATAGAAGAATTTTTTTATGTTCTCCGATTTTCAATGTTCCATTTTCTACGAGTTCATTAAATAAAATCGGAATACTAGCAGCCGAAGTGTTTCCAACATGATCGATATTCATTGGGAATTTTTCGATCGGTTGTTTTAATTTCTTAGCCACTTGTTCGACTAAACGACGATTTGCTTGATGTAACAAGTACAAATCAATATCGTCAGCTGTATATCCAGCCTTTTGTAAAGTATCTTGGATATTGACTGGAACAGTTTTGCTGACTAATTCATAAACGCCTCGACCATCCATTGTCATGGTTGAAACTGTTTGATTTGTCATTCTTTTTCCAGCGACTAATGCCTCAGATTTCTGTCCATCATTTTGTAATGTTTCCGCCAAAAAAAATGGCTCTTCATCTTTTTGTAAAAGAACAGCTCCAGCACCATCTCCAAAGAGAATAGCCGTTGAGCGGTCTCCCCAATCGAGTGAACTAAGCATCGTTTCTGCTCCGATGACGATTCCGTATTTTCTTTGCCCGTGTTCTAACATCTTTAGTCCAGTAGACAATGCAAATACAAAACCACTACAAGCTGCACTCACATCGAACGCAAAAGCATTCGTTGCTCCGATAGCTCCTTGTACAAGAGACGCGCAAGAAGGACTTGCTGCATCAGGTGTCATCGTTGCTACAATGATAAATTCAATAGATTCAGGATTAATCTGACTCTTTTCAACTAAGCGTTTTGCGGCAATTGTTGCCAAATCACTTGTTGTCTGTTCTTTTGCCCAATATCGGGTTTTGATTCCTGTTCTCTTTACGATCCATTCATCAGAAGTATCTACTCGTTTCGCCCAGTCATCATTTGTGATCACGGACGTTGGGAGATAGGAACTTGTCGCTATCACTTGAACCCCCACAATGTCTACTTCCCTTCTTGATTTGCTAGTACAGCCTCGTGTAGGAAATCATATAAATTATGAAGCCCCTTCACAAGAACTGCCATTTCTTCAGCGTTCATTCCTTCAATTGTTTTTAAAACTAATTTTTCATGGAATTTGCGATGAAGACGATAAAGTAAGCGACCTTTCTTGGTCAGACCTAAAATTACAATTCTTCGATCGGCTTCGCTCTTCAAACGTACCACGTAGCCTTTTTTGACTAATGCATTTACTGCAACTGTTAGCGTCCCAACAGTAACATTCAATTTATTAGCGACTTCCGTTGTCGTATGTTCGCTATACATTCCAATCGCTTCAATGGCATGCATCTCTTTAATGGATAAATCATTAAATTGGCTTTGCGCCAGCGAAGATTCTTCAATGTCGAGCATTTGGTTAAAGACGTCCACCAAATACCCGTTTATGGTCTCTAGAGTTGGTTCCATAAAAGATTTTCTCCTTTTGTTTGAATATCAAATCATTTGATGTTCAAAGTATATTATTTTTTACTTTGAGTGTCAAACTATTTTTTGTAAGTTATTTTGAAATTCAAACTATCTTCAAATTTATTAGTGCTTACATTATGATAACAAAGGGATTTTAATTTTTTCATTTTCATAAAAACAACAATTTTGAAAGAAAACTATCCAGCTGAAAATATATGAAAAAAGCTAGATAGAAGACTCTATCTAGCTTTTGAACTACTTTTTGAAAACACATTTCCCATTTACATAGGTTGCTACCACTTCCACTTTTAATAAGTCTTGTGGATTTCCTGCTACAATATTTCTATCTAAAACGACAAAATCGGCCAAATTGCCTACTTCCAATGTTCCGATATCTAATCGACTTAATGCTTTAGCGGCACCACTGGTGTGCGCCTTTAATGCTTCAACAATAGAAATGCGTTGTTCAGGCATTAAACAAGGTTCCGGTAACTGTTCTCTAGTTTGACGGGCTACCGCGTTAAACATCGACTCAAACGGTGTAACATCCAGTACCACTGGCGTATCCGTTCCAAAACCAAGCGTCGCACCTTCTTCTAAGAAGGATTTGAACGGGAACATATGACGCGCACGCTCTGCTCCAACTTCTTCATCTAAAGTTTCATATCCGACTAATAAATGACTTGGCTGAACAGAAACAATGAGGGAAGCTTGAGCCGTTAATGGAAGGTCTGTAGGATCCATCACTTCTAAATGCTCAATCGTGTTGAATTTATACGGTGCGTCAAAGGGGGTTTCTTCTTGAGCCTTTTTGAAATTTTGAAGCGTTAAAGCAATGGCCTTATCGCCTACCGTATGAATTCTCATTGGCCATCCTTCTTTATTGGCAAGAAGCGTTAAACGTTCCATCTTTTCTTCTGTTAAGAGTGGCCCTCCGACATCTCCCTCGAAGAACGGCATTGGATACGGCTCTTTCAAATAGGCGGTATGAGAACTTGTCACTCCATCATAAAATTGCTTTACGCCACCCATTTGAAGCATTTTGGAACGGTATTTTTTGTACAGTTCACGGTTTTGTTCTACTGCCTCACGCATCGCTGGGAAGAAGCTAACACGTACAGTGGCCTCTTTTTCCACTTTTGCGTAAAGCTCAGGGTATACAATATCATCAGGACTTTCACCCGTTAAGGCCACATCCCCAACTGCCGTCACACCCATTTGGTTTAAGTATGACATATAATTTTTTAACGCCTGTTCTTCATCGTCTTTATAAACAGATAATACTTTTGATAAATAATAGATGGCTTTTGCTTCAAGAAATACTCCTGTTAGCTTGCCGTCTTTTACAACTGCTTCTCCACCAATGTTTTGTGGAATGGCTTCTGGGGTTAATTCGAGTACTTCTAGTGCCTTTGAATTAAACCAAATCGTATGAGCGTCCCCTGCAATTAAACAAATAGGAATTGTCTTTGAAGCTTTATCAAGGTCTTCATTCGTTGGCAAAATTTGCTGTCCAAAATCACTCGCATACCATCCAATTCCAATTTTCCAACCATTATATTCAGGAATGGATTCCGCTTGTGTGATGACTTCTTCAATAGAGGCTCCTCCCACCGCTTTCATTTTTCCTAAATGAATTAAAGCAGACAAATACAAATGAACATGCGCGTCAATAAACCCAGGAGTCACTAATTGGTCTCCTACATCGATAACTTCCCCTACAAGGGAAGTATTGTAATCTAAATGGTTTACAATCACGCCATCTTTGATTTCTAAAATAGCAGGTACTGCTTCATTTGTGTCTCCAATGAAGATATTCTTACTTTTTAAATAATAGTGCATATTATAATCCCATCTTGAAGTCTAAAAAGGCTTCATTATATTTTGTTATCCATTCATTTCCTAAAAACTCATAATGTTCCAGAGATTGGATAACTTCTTCTGATGGATAGAACGTCTCATCTGCAGTGACTTCTGGATCCATCAACTCTTTGGCTTTTTCATTAGGAGTTGCGTACCCAACAAATTCAGCATTTTTGGCTGCATTTTCTGGACGTAACATAAAGTTAATAAAGGCATATGCTCCTTCAACATTCACTGCTGTGTGCGCAATTGCAAAGTTATCCGTCCAAACGGCACTTCCATCTTTTGGTAAAATATATTGTACGTTTGGATTTTCTTCTGCAACTGCAGCTGCATCTCCAGAATACCCCATTCCGATTGGAGCTTCTTCCAGTTTCATCATGGTTTTAATTTCTTCATTGAGTACTGCGCGAACATTTGATTTTAATTCTTTCAATTTTTCTTCAGCTGCTTTTAATTCAGTTTCATTCTTAGAATTTAATGAATACCCTAATGATTGGAGAGCCATCCCTAACGCTTCACGGTTTCCGTCAAGTACAAGAAGTTTGTTTTTAAACTCCTCTTTCCATAAATCACCCCACGTTTGGATACTTTCAGGATCGATATACTTCGTATTCACCATAATCCCAACCGTTCCCCAGAAATAAGGAATGGTGTATTGATTTCCTTGATCAACGGGACTATTTAATAAGAAAGAAGAAATATTTTCTAGTCCTTTAATCTTTGAATGGTCTAATTTTTGAAGTAAATTCTGATTTACTAATTTGGTAATACTTGATTCACTTGGAAATACCAAATCATATCGCGTTCCACCTTGTTTCAATTTAGCCTCCATCGCATCATTGGAATCAAATGTTTCATAAACCACTTGAATTCCAGTTTCTGCTTCAAATTCTTTAATTAATTCTGGATCGATATAATTCCCCCAGTTAAATAGGAACAATTGTTGTTGTTCTGAAGAAGAACTCGATTCTTCTTTGGCCTCTTTGTTTTGAATAAAATTTTTTACTCCAAATAAAATAGCTACCATTGCAAGGATAGCAATCATTAAAGTGACTATTCTTTTCATTTATAACCCCTTCTCATTAAAAAACTGCTTTTAACAAAGATTCAAATCCAAATTAAAAGCAGTTTCATTATTATTTTGATTTAACGTAGTTTTTGCCGTTCGCAGCTGGCCCTTCCGATTTACCAATGAATCCTACCAATACAATGATAGTAATCAAATATGGCGCAATCGTCAAGCCTACTGACGGAATATCTTTAATAATTGGAATGTAGTTTCCAATAACCCCTAAACTTTGAGCAAGACCAAAGAGTAAAGCGGATAACATCACACTCACAGAATTCCATTTACCAAAGATCATCGCTGCCATTGCAATAAATCCTTGACCCGCTATGGTTGTCGCAGAAAAGTTCAGTGTAATCGATTGAGCAACAATAGCTCCACCAATCCCTGCTAAGAACCCTGAGATTAATACTCCTGCAAAACGCATATGATAAACATTAATTCCTAAAGTATCGGCTGCTTGAGGATGTTCCCCAACCGAACGTAAACGTAAACCAAATTTTGTTTTATTTAAAATCATCGAACAGACAAACGCCAATCCAATAGCTAAATAGGCTAAGAGGAAAGTATCTGTAAAGAAGATTTGACCGATGATTGGAATTGAACTTAGTACTGGAATAGTTGTCTTTCCAAAGTAGTTCGTAATAATTTCCGTTTGTCCGAGTTCGTTATACAAAAGTCTACATAAAAATACGGTTAAAGCGGGTGCCAGTAAGTTTAACACCGTTCCTGAAATAATATGATCAGCGCGCAAGTAAACAGTAGCTACAGCGTGAATCACCGAATAGCATGCTCCAGCAAGTGCCGCAACAAGGAGCGCTATCCAAGGTGTCCATGCGCCCAATTGTGGTGCAAATGCTAGGTTGAATACTGCAGATGCAAAAGCACCTATAACCATCGTTCCTTCAAGACCAATATTAACAATCCCACTTCTTTCAGAAAATACACCACCAAGTCCAGTTAAAATAAGAGGCGTTGAATAGATGAGCATATTTCCGACAATTACTTGTAATAGAGTGACTAAATCCATATCTATTTACCCCTTTCTTTTCCCAAAACTTGGAAATTTATCGACAATCACTTGCATTAAATAGTTCGCCCCAACAAAGAAAATAATAAAGGCAACTACAATAGATACAACCTCTGTAGGAATTTTTGCAAGTAGTGGCATGGAAATTCCACCAATCCGTAAAATTGCAAATACTAATGAAGAGAATAAGATTCCAAATGGATTACTTAGACCTAATAGCGCTACCGCCATTCCATCCCATCCAATACTTGGTAAGCTTTCAGAAGCAAATGCATGTTGGAATGTTCCTAATCCTTCCATAACTCCTCCAAGACCTGCAAGCCCACCAGAGATTAACATTGCTAAAATAATTGTTTTTTTAGCGCTCATACCGGAATACTCGGCCGCGTTTTTATTTAGCCCTACTGTTTTCAACTCAAATCCGGTTGTTGTCTTATTCATTAAAAGCCAGACAACAAACACAGCAGCTATCGCAATGAAGATTCCACCATGTAATGTAGATTTGCTTGTTAATTGATATAAGAAAGACATTTTTAAGCTAGCGGCTTCTGGAACGGATGCTGTAATTTCTGCTTTTTCTGTTAGAATTTCACGAATCACATAATTCACAATATGCAATGCTGTATAATTCAACATAATCGTCACGATAACTTCACTCGTATTAAAGTATGCTTTTAAATAACCCGCAATTCCTGCCCATAAAGCCCCTGCAAGCATCCCTACAAGAATACATAAAGGAAGTAATACAATTTTAGGTAAATCAGAGAAAAGAAGTCCTGTTGTAACAGAAGCAAACCACCCCATCAACGCTTGACCAGCTACCCCGATATTGAAGAACCCTGCATAACTTGCAAATGCAAAACCTAAGGCTACAAGAATCAGAGGCGTAGCTTGTCTTAAAGTTTCACCAATATAAAATGGTTTTCCTAGGGAACCTTTTAAAAGAGCTGAATAACCTTTAACAGGATCAAACCCAAATACCGCCATAATAATGGCCCCTACTAATAGCCCTAAAACAACTGAAAGGACAGGAATAAGGACTTTTTTATAACTCGCACCTTTCATTTTATAACTCCTCCTGTTTCATAGCTCTTACTTGTTCTCTTGTAGAACCAGCCATCAATAATCCTAATTCTGTTTCATTTGTTTCCTTAGTGTCTAACACATCCACAATTTTACCTTCATACATAACGGCAATTCGGTCCGCCACGTTTAAAATTTCATCTAGTTCAAAGCTCATTAACAAAACTGCTTTCCCTTTATTTCTTTGTTCAATAAGGCGTTTATGGATATATTCAATCGCCCCAACATCCAATCCCCTCGTTGGTTGTGCTGCAATTAATAAACTTGGGTCACGATCGATTTCTCGAGCAATAATCGCTTTTTGCTGATTTCCTCCTGAAAGAGAACCAGCTGAAATAGTAGGACTTGGTGTACGAACATCAAATTCTTCAATTAAGCGTTCTGCCAAATCGACAAATGCTTTTTTATTAAGGAATCCTCTTTTAGAGAGAGGTTCTTTATAATAAGTTTGAATTCCAATGTTCTCATCTAATCCCATTTGCAATACAAGCCCATGTTTATGACGGTCTTCTGGAATATGGCCTAGTCCCGTTTCCGTTCTTTGTCTTGTTGGCAGATGCGTTAAATCTTTTCCATTTAATTCAATTGAACCCTCTTCAATTTTTCTCAAACCTGCAAGAGCTTGAACGAATTCTGTTTGACCATTCCCATCCACCCCTGCAATACCAACCACTTCACCGTGGCGAACTGTTAAATCCAGACCGTTTACCGCATTAATTCCACGACTATCCTTTACAACTAAATTCTTAATTACAAGTGCGTCTGTCGTTGGTTTTGCAGCTTCTTTTTCCGTTTTAAAGGAAACTGAACGTCCAACCATCATATCTGCTAGTTCCTGATCAGAAACACTTCCCATTTCTACTGTCCCAATGACATTTCCACGACGAATAACAGTACAACGATCGGCTACAGCTTGAATTTCTTTAATTTTATGAGTGATTAAGAAAATCGATTTTCCTTCTTTCGTTAATTGCTTCATGATTAAAATCAATTCTTCAATTTCTTGTGGCGTCAATACAGCTGTTGGTTCGTCGAAGATTAAAATATCTGCCCCACGATAGAGAGTTTTAAGAATCTCCACTCTTTGTTCCATTCCCACAGAGATGTCTTCAATTTTAGCGTCTGGATCCACTACTAAGTGATACTTTTTAGACAACGCCAAAATTTCTTCTTTTACAGTATTTTTATTGATAAAACCGAATTTAGTTTGTTCTTTCCCTAAAATAATATTCTCAACAACTGAAAATTTCTTCACTAGCATAAAGTGTTGGTGAACCATCCCGATTTTCAATCGGTTCGCTGTATTTGGTGAATCAATTTTCGTTGGAACACCATTGACTTTAATTTCTCCCTCTGTTGGTTCTAATAAACCAGAAAGAATATTCATTAAAGTAGATTTTCCTGCCCCATTTTCTCCTAATAACGCATGGATTTCACCTTTCTTTAACGTTAAATCAATTTGGTTATTCGCAACAAAATCCCCAAATTTCTTCGTGATTCCTTTCATCTCAATCACAAATGTATCTTGTACCACTCTTCTCACCTCATAAATGATCTATGTATAAAAGAGTAGGAGTGAAGAAATATCCATTCTCTTCCACTCCTACTCCTCTCGTTTTAATCGTTAAATCTAATTAAGGTTTCGCAGGAACTTCTTGTTTTCCATCGATAATTGCTTTCTTATATTCAGCAACTTTTGCCTTAACTTCTTGCGTTAATTGACCATCTGTTAAACCTACACCATCATCTGATAATCCGTATACTACTTGTTCTCCACCATGATAGTTTCCTTTAGAAGCATCATCCGTAAATTTCATTAATGCTTGTTTAACACCTTTTAAAGTTGAAGTTAATGTTACATTACGAGAATCGTTGACTTTACCTTCTGCTTGTTGGTCTTGGTCTACCCCGATTACCCAAATTTTACGATCTGGATTTGTTTCAACGATAGATTTAGCTGCTGCAAATACACCTAAACCAGCACCACCTGCTGCCGCATAGATAACGTCGAAATCTGAAGCGTACATTGCTTCTGCTAAAGATTTAGCTTTTGCTGCATCAGAGAATGATTCAGCATATTGAATTTCAACAGTTGCATTTGGATTTACAGCTTTAACACCAGCTTTGAATCCTGCTTCGAATTTGTCAAGCGCTGGTCCGTGCATTCCACCGATGAAAGCAACTTTATTTGTTTTTGTAGTTAAACCAGCAGCAACCCCAGCTAGGAAAGCAGCCTCTTGGTCTCTATAGTTGATAGAAGCTACGTTTGGTTGTTCTACCACACTATCAATGATTGCAAAGTGAGCTTCTGGATTTGCTTTTGCTGCTTCTTCAACAGCTTTTTGTAATTTAAATCCGATAGCAAAAATAATATTATATTCGTTTAACACTGCTGTGTTGAGGTTTGTTGTGTAATCAGATTCTGACTTAGAAAGAATGTAATCAACGCCATTGCCTTTTGTCTTACCACCATTGTTTTTACCCCATTCTAACAAACCTTCCCAAGCACCTTGGTTGAAAGATTTGTCATCAATACCACCAGTATCAGAAACCATAACGGCTTTAAAATTATCATTTGAACCTGAATTTGAAGCATTTGATGATGAAGATGAGTTGGTAGAAGAACCACCACATGCTGCTAATACAGCACTTGCACCAATAGATAAAGCGAATAAAGCTAAACTCTTCTTAATTTTCACAATAAAAAACCTCCAATAAATGATTTACTACAGTCATTCTATCATAAATAAAATGAAAAGCAAGATAAATCTTTCTATTGGAGGTGATTTTATTGAAAAATGTTCGTGTTTTACATTTCTAAGTATTTGTTTCAGTGGTTTCGGAAGCATTATTTTCACTGAAAACATGAACATTCACTTTTCTTCCTTTGCTTCCATCTGCAGGACCGACATACCCACGCGCTTCTAAATCATCAATCATTCGTGCTGCACGGTTAAATCCGATACGGAATCTTCTTTGTAAGTAGGAAGTACTAATCGTTTCTTGTTCTTTTAATAATTCGATTACTTCGTAGAATAATTCGTCTTCTGGTTCACTACCACCAGAAGTCGTATTTTCAGAAGGCATCATCGCTTCATCATACTCTACTTCTTGCTGATTCTTCACGAAATCAACGATACGTTCGACTTCTTCATCCGTTAAGAATGCACCTTGTACACGAATTGGTTTATTTTCACCCATTGGCATATACAGCATATCCCCACGACCTAGAAGTTTCTCAGCACCATTGGCATCGATAATCGTACGAGAGTCTGTACCGCTAGATACCGCAAAGGCAATACGAGAAGGAACATTAGCTTTAATAATCCCTGTAATAACGTCAACCGATGGACGTTGTGTTGCAAGAATCATATGGATTCCGGCAGCACGGGCCATTTGCGCAAGACGAATAATCGCATCTTCCACTTCATTACTTGCAACCATCATTAAGTCCGCCAATTCATCTACAATCACGACAATATAAGGAAGTGTTGGATTATTTTCGCCTGTTTCGCGGTTATATTGTTCGACATGAGCGTTATACCCATCGATATTACGCATTCCCATTGAAGCGAATAATTCGTAACGTTTTTCCATCTCAGCTACTACTTTTTGTAAAGCTTGAGCGGCTTTGCGAGGGTTCGTTACAACCGGAGTTAATAGATGTGGAATGCCATTGTACACATTCAACTCTACCATCTTCGGATCAATCATCATCAGTTTCACTTCATGTGGTTTTGTCTTCATTAAAATACTTGTGATAATGCCGTTAATACATACGGATTTACCAGAACCGGTTGAACCGGCAATTAACATATGGGGCATTTTGGTAATATCGCAAAGGCGAACATTTCCAGAGATATCTCTCCCTAATGGTACGTCTAAAGGTTTTGGAGATTGAATCGCTGATTGAATCACATCGCTAAACGATACAAAACTTGTTTGGCTATTTGGAACTTCAATCCCTACATAAGGCTTCCCTGGGATTGGCGCTTCGATACGAATATCTTTGGCAGCAAGTGCTAAAGCAATATCATCACTCAAGTTTACAATCTTACTTACCTTCACACCGATTGCTGGTTGAATTTCGTATTTTGTAACGGCTGGTCCTAGCATTGGGTTCGGCATGACTTTAGCATCCACCCCGAAACTTGCAAATGTACGTTCTAAAATACGCATATTGCGTTCCACAATTGTACGTTCATTCGATTGATCGGATTGTTGAACGGGATTCAGTAAGGTCACTGGTGGTAATTGATAGTCTTCATCATTTTCCTCACCACCCATTGCTAAGTCTCCAATATCTTCCCCATCATCCTCAAACTCATCCTCCTCTTGGATAGAGTTTTCTTGTTTTTTAGAAGCGATTGGCGATGGAGTTGAAACTACTGGTGTCTCCGGCGAAACTGGATTTGGAGAAACTACTGGCTCACTATAGACAGGTTCATACGATTCCTGCTCCGTATCTACCATTGATTCATCTTCATAATCATCAAAGAAGGCATTTTTCATTCGGTTTAATAAAGAATGTTCTTTTCGTTCTTCCTTTACTGGTTCTTCTACTGGTAAAGTATCATCCGGATGGATTTCTGGATTTGGAGTATATAAATCCTCTTCTTCAAGCGCTTTTTGTTTGGCTTCTTTTTCAGCTTTTTTCTCAGCAATTTTTTGAGAAAGATTGGATACGTGAGTTCGAACAAAATTCATAACATCACTTAAATGAATATCAAAAATAAGTAAGGCACTGCATACTAGAAGTAAGAATACTAATAAATAAGTTCCCCATTGCGATACAAGGAAATAAGTTCCTGCATATAGAAGCGTTCCAATGAACCCTCCCCCAAGATTTTGAGAAATCGAATTGGATGTAAAATCAACCATAAATCGATTCATCATCTCTTGAAATAAAGGAGATCCCGAGCTCGTAAAGCTACTATAGGTCATTACAGATACAAATAGGAGTAGCGCAATACTTGAGCAAACTGCTGCAACAGTCCATCTCCAAATAATTTTAGGCATCCGTCCTCTAAAGAGCATTCCAAATCCAGCAAGGATTCCACAAATACCTCCGAACACAAATAAATCACCTATAAAGAAACGAATGACGTTTGCAAAAAATTTACCCAAGAATCCCAGTTGAAATATTGCTAATAGACAATAGACAATCAAAAATACCGCTAACGCCTCTATAGATAGTAAGGGATTTGAGTTTTGAGAATTTTTGCTTCTAGACGTTTTTTTCTTTGTTTGTTTAGCCACGTTCTTCTCCTTTCAAGTCTACTAATTGATTTTTTTCATCAACGATCATAATCCCATGAAAAATCTGAAGGTCACATTCACAAGGAACACAATAATCTGTTTCTGAAGTGTTCCAGAATGCAACACAACAAGATCCTTTCTCACGTTTTTCTGGATAGATTTTTTCAAATTTTTGATAGAGAGTCTGATAGGCACAAAGAGCCTCTTCAATCTCATCAAATTCTTCTGTCGAAACAATCATCTTTTCCCATTCTTCAAAAAACCACCATGGTTCATCATGACCAGCTGTTTCAATCACTTTAAACATGTTTTCACCTCGTATCTTAGTATACCAAATTTTAGGAAATCATGGTAATCTTGTTTCATAGAGACGACAAATAAATCATCATATGAGGAGGAATTTCCATGATTACTCGACAAATTCGCGTCTGGGGACGAGTTCAAGGTGTTGGCTTCCGTTTCTTCACACAGCAACTCGCTATTCAATTAGAGATTACTGGAACTGTTCAAAATAAAATGGATGGTTCTGTCTTAGCCGTAGCTCAAGGGGAGCCAAACGCTGTCGGTCGCTTTATCGAACGTGTAAAAGCATCCACTTCTCCGTACGGACGCGTCGACCGATACGAAGAATGTACCTTGTTAGACCCCCCTCTTTTTACAAAATTTGAAATTATATAAAGAACATTGCTATTTCAACGAAACCCGTGTAAAATAAGTCATGTTATTAAATGAAAAGGAAAGTGATTATGAAACTTACTAAAAAGACTCAACTGCTTTTCGTTGCAACTGTTCTTCCACTACTATTAGCGGGATGTACCGTGCAATATAATGCAGATCATCAACCCGTTGGATGGCTCTATGAGTATCTAGTCGTCCCAACACAATGGTTATTAAATCAAATTGCTTCTATGTTTAATGGAAACTACGCTATTGCGATTGTTATCGTCTCCGTTTTAGTCCGTGTGGTTTTAATGCCAACACAATTCCATCAAATGAAATCAATGCTTGTCCAGCAAGAAAAGATGGCAGTTTTAAAACCATATATTGCAGAAATTACTGCTCGTGCAGAACAAGCAGCAACTCCTCAAGAAAAACTAGAAATTCAACAAGAGCAAATGGATCTATACAAGTTAAATAACGTCTCATTAATGGGCGGACTTGGTTCTGGATGTCTTCCACTATTAATTACACTTCCAATTTGGAGCGGATTATATAATGCAATCTTGCTATCTAACGAGATTTCAAGCAGTGACTTCATGGGAATTGCCCTTGGAAAAGAATTTGTTCCACTAGCAATTGCTACCGCTGCTCTATACTACATTCAATCTCTCGTAAGTCAAATGGGAATGGATGAAGAAACAAAGAAACAAAGTCGTTCTATGAACTATATTTTACCAGTAATGATGTTTATGATGACTTTCCAATCACCAGCAGGGGTTGGTATTTACTTCTTCGCTTCCGCTTTAATTCAAATCTTACAATCTTGGATTCAAAACACATACTTACGTCCAAAAATTAAAGCTCAAATTGACGAAGAGTTAAATCATGACAATGTAGTTTTACCAGAGCGTAAAACACCAAGCAAACCAGCACAAAAAGCAACGCAACAAGAAGCTTTTGCAAAACGCCAAAATAAACCAGTTGGAAGAAACGCTGGAAAACAAAACCGCAGATAATAACGCAAAATACCTTTGAGACTCTTCTCAAAGGTATTTTTTCATGCAAGACGGTTCAATCATGATACACTTTTTATTTTCAAGTTCAGTTGTATCATTTTTGATACATTTTAAATTTGATTCTTTCGGTGTGTCTCTAACAAGAAGAAGAGATCAGCCCCCTTATCTCTTTAATCACTAAAAACATCTTTTAACACTTTTTCTCCTAGTTTAATTTCATCTAACAAGCTGAATTCTTGCTTATTCCAAACTTGTCTTTTTCCTAACTGAATAGACTTTTCTAAGTGAGTTAACCATGGATGCATTTCCATTAATTCTTGATTATTAAGTACTTCTTTACTTAGAATCATTCCACCTAACGCAACGATTAGTTTCGAAATTTCGTCGCTATACAACCATTCTAGAAATAATAGAGCTTGTTCTTTCATATTACTCTCTTTTAAAATCCCTACTGTTCCTCCACCAATTAGCGGTTGTTTCCCTGGAATACGTGCAACCCCAAAATCAATATCGTTTTGCAACTGACCAGCAAGCACCGTTGAATAGTTAGAAAAGACGGTCATCATTGCTGTTTTTCCTTCAGCAAATTCCTGAACAATATCTCCCCACCATTTTTCCTTGTTCTGGTCACTAGTTTTTATACTAGCCTTATATTGTTCTAAAGCAGTTTGATAAGGATTAGCAACTTGATTTAACATTTGTTCGCGATATCTTGGTAAGAAATCACATGAAGTTACAAGCGGTGTCTTCATTGCAATACTATGACCATATTTTGTTTGAGATGCTTTGTTTTCATTCTGAGTGAAAAATTGGCAAATTAAGTCAAATTCTTCAAAACTTTGCGGTACAACTAATTTTTTTCTAAATCGCTCATAAAATTCTCGCTGAACTAATTTATTTAAAAATAAATCTTTACGATAATAGAGTAATTGAACGGAAACGTCCAAAGGAACTCCATACCACTTTTTGTTAGCATACATATACTCATTAAGTAATTGTTCGTCAAATTGATTAAGAATCTTCTCACTACCCTCTACATCCTCTAAAGGAACAAAAAGATCCTCCGCTACTTCGGGTAAAACAGCCATATCCAGACGGATTAAATCATAATCTTTCTTGAATGAAGTATTTTTAATTTTCGTAACATCATATTCGGAAGATTCCAATTCATCTATTTCAATGAGAATATTAGTCTCATGTTCAAAAATGCCTGATAAAAATTTTAACACACGGGTTGTTGGAGAACTAATCGTGAATAATCGAATCTTCTGCGGATTTGCATATTTGGTATAAACGTTTTTAGCTCTAAATCCTTCCGGTGTCATCAGAATGCGACCAATATTCCCAGCTTTGATTAAGTCGACGACCTTTTTAGCGCACAACTTATAATCCAACTCAAAAATATTTTTCTTTGCACGAATAAGTTGAAAACTATCTAGAGAAAATATATTCTCTAACCGGCCTCTTCCTAACCAAGACTGAATCTCTTGAATGTTTCTAAGAATCTCTCTATCGATTGCAAAAATAGCACTAAATTCTTCAAGACCTGCATATTGTTCAAACAATCGAATTAAATCTTGCCTATTTTTTATCGAAAATCGCTCGATTGAAATATGACCAGAAATCTCATTCAAAATATCCTCAGATAAAGATTTCCCATTCTCAAATTTATAATCAATAAATAGTAATTTTTGATTCCCTATACTGAATCGTTTCATTAACTCTTTTGCTAAAAGACTATACTCAAAAGAAATAACACCATATTTGTTCGCATCCTCAAAAACATCAACAAAATGTATTTTCGTGTCTTGCTGAAATACTGATAACATATTTTCTTTTGGAACATAACCAACAAATACTGCAACTGAAGGTTTTAATAAACTTTCCTTCTCTACAATACTTCGTAAATTTTTTTCTTTAAAATAGAAAACCTCAACCTCAATACTCTCTTTTTCAGCCTGTTGTAATATACTTTCATAGAACACAGAATAATGCTCTTTTAAAACAAAGGGAATAAAAACAACTACTTTATTCGAGAAGCCCTTTCTCAACAATTGAGCCTGAGGATTAATCGTATAACCTAATTCTTTTGCAGCCTTTAGGACTTTAGAAATCTTTTCTGAACTGACATTACCTCTCTGGTTTAAAACATTAGAGGCGGTTCCGTGAGAAACACCAGCTAATTTAGCAATGTCCTTAATTGTCGCCAATTCATTTCCTCCCTTAACTTATCTAAGTAAGTTAATAACTCACTTTCATTCTCTACAACAAATCCATTAATCCCGCAACGCGCAGCTCCCCAAATATTTTCTGGCAAATCATCAAAAAATATCGTCTCGTGAGGATCTAAGTTATAACGTTCTAAAAGGATATTATAGATTTTTTCATTTGGCTTCAAGACTCTTTCTTCGCAAGAAAGTACTATCCCTTTAGCAATAGAAGTCACTGGAAGGTATCCTTCTTTTACCAAATCATAAAAAGTACAAGCTGTATTTGATAAAATGTAAATGTTGTAGCCATTTTTGGAAAGTTCAATAATTCTATCTTGAACCTCTGTATAAACATCCACGTATTTATACCAGTATCTTGAAAGTTGAGTTAATTCATTTCGATACTCTTCCCCAATTTTAGTTGTAACTATCTCAATCATTTCTTCCCTAGTCTTCACACCTTCATCAGTTTGAACCCACAAACCAGTTTCAAAAACCTCTTTTCTTAACAAGTTATGTAATTTTCTATCATCTGTAATAGCTTGTAAAATCTTCTCACTATTCCATTCAATGAGGACGTTTCCCATATCAAACACTAAATTTTTCAAAATATCTCCTCCAATAAAAAAGGCAATGACTTATATTCATTGCCTTTTAAATGTTATTTCTTTTTCTTTGATTTCTTAGCGTCTCTTCCTCTTGTTAAGTACAATGCTGCTGTTGAAATAATCATAAGCACTACAGTATATACAAAAGTCATTGCTTGAGCATTTGTAGTTGCTGTTTCATCACTGGCTTCCTTAATAACGATACCTAAAGGTTTGAATAAAGGATGATATAAGAATACGGATAAATCAAAGTCTGATAGTAAGCTGTTAAAGTTCAATACTGCCACAGACAATACAGTTGGCAAGATAAATGGAATGATAACTTTAATCATCGTTTGGAAAGTTGAAGCTCCCATACTACGAGATGCTTCTTCTAATTCATCATCAATACTGAAGAATACAGCTCTCACCATTCTGTATGAGAATGGTAATTTAACAACAATAAAAGCAATTAGTAACATTACAACAGTACCAATTAATACCCAGTTTAAGATAATCCATCTTGGTTGGTTGTATGTGAATAAAAATCCTAAAGCAATCAATGTTGATGGTAAAATCCATGGTACTAATGCACCGTATTCAAAAAGGAAATCAAATTTCCATGTGCTACGACGTACGATTCTTGCAATCACAATTGCTAAAATCGTTACTAACACTGCAGCCAATCCTGCATACACCAAACTGATTAAGTAAGGAGAAAATGCAGAAGCACTTGTAAAGAGTTGTTGGTAATTTTCTAGCGTAAAGTTCGCAAATGAAATTTCACCCTGTTTTATCGCTAATGGTTTTGTAAATGAATACAAAATAATAAATACAATTGGCATCACATAGATGAAGAATAAAACATAAGCGACAATATGCGCAATCACATTACCAATTGGTGATTGAATCTTTTGTTTTTTAATTTTTGCTTTTGTTTTTGAGATTGACATATAACGACCACCACGTTCAACACGATTCATGATAGTCAATAAGATAATTGTCGCTAATCCCAATAACATAGCTAAAAATGCAGCTAAATCTTTTGAGGATTGTGATTTAGCAAATGTAATAATCATTGGGTTAATGGTTTGGAAATCAGTTCCCCCAACAATTAATGGTGCAGAAACTGCAGCTAACCCTGTTAAAAATGTTAAGATTGTTAACGCAAAAATGGTTGGTAGCAATGTAGGTAAAACAATCTTAAACAACACATTTGCTGGACTTGCCCCCATATTTCTTGCAGCTTCAATCGTATGATAGTCAACCGACCTCACTGCGTTTCGTAAGAACATCATATGGTTGGATGTACATGCGAAAGTCATAATAAATAATACAGCACCAAACCCGGTAAACCAGTTACTATCTAAACTTGGGAAAATTTGAGTTAAGAATTTAGTAATCACACCATTGCTTCCATAAACAAATTTATATCCAGTAACTAATACTACCCCACCATAAACTAGTGACGTCATATATCCAAGTTTTAATACTTTACTACCTTTAATTTCCCAGTACTCTGTAAATAAAACTACTAAAGTACCGACAACATTAACGGTAATTACTAATGCTACCGCTAAAATAAAACTATTTTGAATGGATTGCATTGCACGTTGAGAAGAAAAAATCTTCTGAACAGCAGTGAATGAAAATTGCCCATTTTTGTAGAAAATTTCTTTTAGTAGATTTAAGTTTGGGTAAATGACTAATGCAATTAATATCCAGCCTACAATGAGTCTTAAAATCCATTGACTTAGGCTATTTCTTTTGGCCATTAATCTCACCCCTAGTACTGTAGAATATCATTAGGATGAATAAATAGCGTTAATTCTTGTCCTAACTCAAAAATTTCTAGATAATCATTCTTCTGAATCACACGTAGGATTTGTCCACTTTCAGCTTTAACGGTGTATTGAACTAATACCCCTTTAAACTCTGTATCAACCACCGTTCCTTTAATTGTGTAATCTTCTTCAGAAGTTGATTTGAATTTAATTCTTTCAAGTCGAATGTATCCAACTTTTTCTTCTTCCTTACCAGTCAATTCTTTCATTGTCTCTTCAGTAAGTTTATTAATATCTCCAATGAAATCACAAACAAACTCAGTCGCAGATTGGTTATAAATTTCTTGTGGAGTACCCACTTGTTCGATAAACCCATTATTGAATACAGCGATTCTATCTGAAAGCGTCAATGCTTCTTCTTGGTCATGGGTTACGTACAATGTAGTAATTCCTAAATCTCTTTGCAATCTCTTTAATTCAAGACGTAAATCAATTCGAAGTTTAGCATCTAAATTAGATAAAGGTTCATCTAAGCAAAGAATTTTTGGCTCTAATACTAATGCACGAGCAAGAGCGACACGTTGTTGTTGTCCCCCACTTAATTCAGATACATTTCGTTGTAATTGTTTATCTGAAATTTTAATCTTTTGGGCAATTTCATTTACTTTTGCGTCAATCTCAGATTTTGGCATTTTTTTGATTTTTAAGCCATATGCGATATTGTCATATACAGTCATTGTTGGGAATAATGCGTAACTTTGGAATACAATACCAATCTCTCTTTTTTCTGGAGCTAGGCGAGTAATATCTTTATCATCAACAAAAATACTTCCTTTAGAAGGATCGATAAACCCAACTAAAGTTCGTAATGTTGTAGATTTACCGCAACCCGAAGGTCCTAAGAACGTAAAAAATTCGCCCTCTTTGATTTCTAAATTCAAATCATCAACGGCGACAAAGTCGCCGTAGCTAATTTGAACATTCTCAAATTTAATCATGTTCAATTCCTCGTCATTCTATTTTAAAAATTCAAGTTCAACTTTTTCAACCCATGAGCTGATATTTTTTGAAATGAATTCCCAATCTAATTTTTGAGATTTTACTTTACTCATAAAGTCTTTAACATCATCATTTGCTTGTTCAAGAGCTTTTTTATTTGCTGGAATAGAAGAGAATTTCTTAGACCATTCAGCTTGAACTTCTGCACTACCAAACCAATTAATGAATTTTTGTACTGTTTCTTTCTTCTTAGAAGTGTTTAAAATACCAATTTGTTCAGTTACAAACGGTTCACCAACTTCTGGATACATAACATTGAAGTTATATTTACGTTCGTTTTTATTTTGTAAATAACCAGAACCCCACATCATGTTATATTCAATACCATCTTTTTTATCGATAATCATACCAATATAGTCTGTTTCACTTGCTACGACTTTAGCGTTTTGAGCGTACCCCTTGATAACGTCCCAGCCTTCTTTAGAAACTCCTAACTCACCGCTGTCATCGCGGTAGCGAGAAGCAATACTTCCTAAGATAACTTTTGAAGTACCTCCACTTAATTTGAAGATATTATATTTACCTTTGTATTCAGGTTTAGCTAAGTCAGTCCAATCTTTTGGCATTGTTGAAGATTCATTACCAATCAATACTAAAGGTTGCACCACTAATGGATAGAATAATCCGTCTGCATCTCCAAGAGATAAGTCTACTTCGCCTTTCCAACTTGGTTCATATTTTTCCAATAAGTCTTCATCTTTCAAACGGTTAAATTCCATATTATTTAAACCAAAAATCATATCCGCAATCGCATTATTTTTTTCTGCGATAACACGGTCTGCTAACTCACCACCGTTGATACTTACAAATTCAATATTAAAGCCATTTTCAGCAGCTTTTTCTTTCAACCAGTCTCCACGACCGTTTGATACTGAGTTTGAGTAAATAACGATTTTTTCATCTGAAGATCCTGATGATCCAGAAGATGCTTGCGTACTTTCAGATGAAGAAGATGTGCTAGGCGCACATGCCGCACCAAGTATCGCAACTGATAATAAAGCTAATTTTTTCAATGTTTTGTTCATAAAGATTCTCCTTTATTTTTGTATATTTTTAATATATGAACTTAATAAATATGGCCAATCGGTTTGAATAATATCAAATCCCATTTCCAATAATTTGCCAAAGCTACCATCTAAATCTCCTGAAACTGCTCTATGGTCATCACAGTCTCCACATAACTTAGACACTTTATTTAATGTCAAAGTATTGGCCCAGAGTAGCAATCCTTTTTGATGAAGTTCATCCATAAAATCAGGATTTACCGTTTCAGCATCTAGAGTTTTAAAGATTAACTCAACAGCAACTGTATTGATGTTGGCATATTGCTCAACCAACCGATACTCTTCTTGAGTCTTGACGATTGGCATAAAAGCGATTTCAAATTTAGCCGCATTTAAAACTTCTAGAATTTCTGCTTTAGCTGGAGCTTTTAAAATACAACAACTTGTATCTGGACGTTTTTTTAAATAATCAAGGAACGTATCCCAGTAAAACCAGCTACGATCTAAGTTGATAAAGCAATCCTTTTCTGCTAAATAATCTAAGATAACATCGACTCTCTCAACATGACCTTCAAGTGGTTTATCGAATTCATTCGTCACTACAAGATAATCGATTTCATCAGAGTTTAATTCTCTAATATCTACTTCCTTTCCAAAAATATACTTTTCGACCCCGTCATGTAGTCCATAAAAAATACCATCTTTTGAACGAACGATATCGAGTTCGACAATATCAGCGCCATGTAATAATGCGTTATTAAAGGCTAGTCGAGTATTCTGAATTACAGAAGCTCCACAAGTTCCTCTATGAGCGCACACTAGTACATGCTCTTTTCTTGCTTCTTGTAATGGATTAGTCATAATCATCCTCCTCTACTTTGATAGTGTACAATTAATTTTGGAACGTGTCAATATGAAACGCTATCATTTTTCGCCGCTTTTTTCACACCATTATATTCTTCTTAAAATTTTATAGTTATTACATGTGTATCCCGCATGATACGTATCACAGATGATACAACTTTAATTCAAAAACTCCTTTTGTATCAATTTTGATACAAATCATTTTTGATACAGCTGAACTTTTCCAACTTAGGATGTAACAATTATGAACCGTAACAAAATTGTTACACTCGCAAAAAAAGACATAGCTATTCTCTTTCGCTATGTCTTTTCTAATGATTGTTATTCTTGCATCATCCCTGCTTGGAGTTGATACATCTTATAGTAGAGCCCCTCTTTTTCTAGGAGTTCCGTATGCGTGCCGCTCTCTACGATTTCTCCTTTATCGAGGACAAAGATTTGATTGGCATCTTGAATGGTCGATAATCGGTGCGCAATTGCTAAAGTGGTTCGTCCGTTTCTCATCTTCTTAAGAGACGTTTGAATCACTTCCTCGGTTTGCGAATCGATATTGGCAGTTGCTTCATCTAGAATCAGGATTTTCGGATTGACTGCAATCGTTCGTGCAAAGGCGATTAATTGACGCTCGCCGCTAGAGAACGTTGAGCCTTTTTCAGAGACTTTATGGTCATATCCTTGTGGAAGTTGTTCGATAAAATGATGAGCATCGACAAATTCGCTCGCCTGCTTCACTTCTTCGTCTGTGATGTCTTGGTACATGCGAATATTGGAAGCAACCGTTCCATGGAATAAGAATGGATCTTGAAGCACGAGTCCGATTTTATCGCGAAGCACTTCTTTTGAATAGTGTTGAATTGGAAGTTCATCAATCAAGATTTCCCCTTCTTTAAAATCATAAAATCGTAAGAAGATGTTCATGATGGACGATTTTCCTGACCCGGTTGAACCGACAAAGGCAACGGTTTCTCCTGGATTCACCACAAAGTTAATGTTCTTTAGTACATTTCGTTTGCCGTCATAAGAGAAAGTGACATTTCTAAACTCAATCTTCCCGTCTTTAATCTCAGTCACCTTTCCAAGTTGTTCAGGTTCATAATCGGTATTATCGATGACTTCAAAGACACGAGTCGCCGCAATCATCGACGTTTGAATAATCGCAAAGTTTTGCGTCACATCAATTAATGGATTAAACAACTGATTCGAGAATTGAATAAAGGCGTACATCACCCCTGCTGTCACTCCAGCCACTTCCCAAGTAAGGCCAAAGTATAAAATAATGACCGCATAGGCAACAAGCTTTAATAGCGACATCGCTGGACGAAGGAACAAACTATTCACATTAATCGAACGATTCGAGAATTGCACATGTTCCTCGTTAATTTGTTCGAATTCCCTTCTTAAACTTTCTTCTTGATTGAATGCCTGAATCATCTTCATGCCATCAATACTTTCTGCTAGCTTCACATTAATCTCGCTAAGCTTCTCACGCGTCTTACGAATCACGCTGTGAGATAAATGGTTATAAATTTTAACGGATGCAAACATGACCGGAATAAAGAGAACCATTAAAATCGTAAGTCCTACATTCATACTTAACATCGCAGATAATGTGGCCACGATAATAAATAAGGTACTTAGAAACGTTGAGAAAATCGAACTAAACATATCGCTAACTGCCTGTGTATCGTTTGTTAAACGCGACACGATAGCCCCTGCTGGTGTTGTATCAAAGTACGTCATATTGAGTTTTTGCATGTTAGTAAAGGCCTCTTGACGTAAATCTCTTACGACACTATTGGATACATAACTAAAGGCGTAGGTCCCAATATACGTAAGTAGAACACGTAGCAAGAATAGTGAATAGTATACAATCAGGATCCAGTACCCTTCATTCCACACACCATTATCAATATACGTATCGATATAATAACGAGCCATCAGCGGAATTACCGTTGCGGTCACACTGGATAAGAGGATAAATAAAATCGCAATCGTGCTCGACTTCTTATAACGCCATAAGTAAGCGATGAGTCGATTAAAGGTCTTCATGTTCAACTACACTACCCCCTTCTTCAAGTGTCGCTTCGAGCTGTTGACGGTCGTAGGTTTTGGCATACCAACCACCAAGCGCCATTAATTCTTCATGCGTTCCTTTTTCAATAATACGTCCCTCTTGAAGCACAATGATCAGGTCCGCATGTACAATCGCGGATAGACGGTGCGCTGTAATCATTGTCGTTTTGTCGCTACGTTCACGTTTCAAGTTTTCTAAAATTAAATGCTCTGTTTTCGCATCAACTGCCGATAACGAATCATCTAGCATTAGAATTTCCGGATTCACTATGAGCGCGCGTGACATCGATAGACGTTGTTTTTGGCCGCCTGATAAAAGCACACCCTTCTCTCCAATCAAAGTATCGAACCCTTCCGGCATCGCCATAATATCGTCATACAGTCCGCAGATTTTAGTGGCTTGGATAACTGCTTCGTCAGAAAGCATTGGATTTCCAAAACGAATATTGTCTTTAATCGACATCGCAAATAAAATTTGCTCTTGAGGCACATAGCCTATAAGCGCACGCAAGTCTTTAATGCGATAGTCTTGGATGGAACGTCCATTCATCAAAATCTCTTCTTTTCCGGAATCATATTGACGAAGGAATAATTTTAATAGTGTAGATTTTCCAGATCCTGTTGGACCTACAATCCCAATCGTTTGCCCTTGGTGAAGGCTGAAAGATACTTCTTCTAACGTTGGCATATCTTCGTATCGGAAGTTGTGAATATCGACATCAATCTCTCGCACTTCTGTAACCCCAAGTGCGTTTGGAGCTTCTTCAACTTCACTTGTCTCTTCCATTAATTTTTCAATACGACGATACGAGATACTTGCACGTTGCCCGATATTAAGGAGCCAACCAATGGCTTGAAGCGGCCATACCAGCATATCTAAATACGTCATAAAGGTAATCATTTCCCCAACCGTGAATTCACCACGTTGGATTAAATAGCCCCCATATCCCAAACTAATTAAGTAGCTGAGCCCCACGAAAATCAAAACAATTGGACCAAACAGGTTATTAAATTTCGCAGCATGATTATTCTTTTTCCATGCATCTTGGTTGGTTTGCCAAAATGACGCTGTTTCTTTTTCCCCATATCCAAATGATTTCGTCACTTTAATCCCAGAAACACTCTCGTTCACATGGTTATTGAGTAGTGAAAAAGCTTCTTGAGACTCTTCAAAACTTTTATGTTCTGCACGAACTACAATATTCGTCGCAATCGCAAGCAGTGGTAACGGAATAATGGCAACCAGTGTGACTCGCCAATCGAGCATAAAGAACATCGTCGCTAAAGTCACTAATGCTGTAATGGAGGCATCGACAGCCGACATCACGCCTCCACCTGCAGTCATGACCACCGCATACACGTCATTGGTCGCATGCGCCATTAAGTCTCCAGAGCGATACTTTTGATAAAAGCTCGGAGACATACTTGTAAAGTGTTCGTATAATTGATTTCTCAGTCTCTGACCTAACGAGTTCGCAGTCCCGAAGATAAAAAGACGCCATACAAAACGGAGTCCGTACATGGCTACTGCTGAAAGGAGCAATAACAGTAAGTTCCATAATAAAGACGATATTGTGAGCGTCTTGAGGTCGATGGAATCGACGACTTCCCCAATCACTCTTGGCGGAATAAGATTGAATACACTGACTAACGACAATGCGATAATGCCAATCGTGTATCGTTTCCACTCTAATTTAAAAAACCACGATAATTTCTTTATTAAATACATATTTCTCTCCTTTCACACGTCAATCTATTGTACTATAGTCTTCTTCCTATTTCATATGATACGTTCTAAAAAAGACAACCCTTCTCTTGTTCGAGTCAGATTGCCTTTAACTTTAATTTTTCTTTTGTGTTTGCGGATAGATCCACAAGAAAACAATAAGTGCAATAACTGCAAGTGTCGTTACAAAAATAATACTTGTTTGTCCTGCTGTTACTAAATTTGAATCAAATGAGCTGAAAATCCGAGCGATAATCGTTGTTGAAATCGCACCAGTGAACTGTTGTAAAGTATTTACGATACTATTCCCGTCTGCTTGAATATCAGAATTTAGTTGCGCTAATGAATAGGTTACGTTACTTCCCATCACAAAACCAATCCCTGTCATAAAGATGACGTTGAGCGCTAATAAAGGATAGATGGTTAAATGCGGGAAGAATAGACTAATGAATACTCCTCCAACAACCGCAAACACTAAACCTGTTAAAATTGGTTTCAACGGACCTGATTTATCATACCAACGACCTGACAAAGCTGAAAGAATGGCCACCATTGCCGCACCAGGAAACATAAAGAGCCCTGCCACCGTGGCTGTTTCTCCCCACGCCAATTGAATATAATTTGGATATATAAACGATAATCCAAGTACAATTCCTTGGAAAGCCAAGACGATATATAATGTTGCGTTGAACGTCGCAAACTTGAACGGCTTGAACGACAAGAGCGCATTTTCTCGGTTAAAGTAGAAGAACGCCGCAAATGCTACGACCACTACTCCAAGATAGAGGACTGATAAATGTTCAATCGCCATCAGTAAGCTTGCAAGTCCAATCCCTAATGTCACAAACGCCATTAAGTTGAATGGTTGTTTCTTCGGAGATTCTTCAGTTGGAATCGCCCAAAGCCCCATCACTAACGAGAATACTAAAAATGGAATCAATGCGAAGAAAATCGCACGCCATCCGAATGCGCTTGAGACAACCCCGCCAAATGTTGGTCCAATTGGTGGAGCTAGTGCTGTTGTCATCGCTCCAATCCCAATGACTGTTCCATGTTGATGCAGCGGTACTTTAGATAATACGATATGGAACATTAGCGGAAGTGCAATCCCTGTTCCAATCCCCTGCATAAAGCGTCCGAGTAATAAAATTACTAAGTTTGGTGAAATACAGTCAATTAAGACCCCACCAATAAATAAAAGGTTTGATGCCAAGAAGAGTTGGCGAATCGTGTAGTTTCGTGTTAAATATGCCGTAATAGGCACGACAATGGCAATCGCTAGTAAGTATCCTGTTGTTACCCATTGAATCCCTGAAGAATCTGTATTGAATTCTGTCATGAGAGTCGGGAAGGTAACGTTCATTGCGGTTTCAATCAACACACCACAAAAGCTCATAATCGCCGTTGCGATTACTGCTGGAATGACATGCCATGTTTTCGTTTGATTTCCCATTGAGTTCTCCTTTCTTTGCGTTATTATCGCCATAAAAAAACCGCAACCTTACAGTTCAGTAAGATGTTGCGGTTTAAATTATTTTATAACGCTGTTTCCTAACGTTTTTTCTTTAATTTTTTCAATTTATTTTGTTTTTGACGGCGTGCGTATTGTTGCATACCGATTTGAGCGAGTTTGTTTCCACGTCCGCCCATGCCCATTTGGTTCATCATACCTTCTAGGCCTTTCATATTCCCATTAGACATTTGGTTCATCATCTTCTTAGATTCGTTGAACTGTTTAATTAAACGGTTCACTTCTGCTAAAGGACGAGCCGAACCTGCCGCAATCCGTTTACGACGAGCTTGTGATAAGATATCTGGATTTTCACGCTCTTGTGGAGTCATTGATAAGACGATTGCTTTCATACGAGCTGTATCTTTTGGATCCACTTTTAAGTCGTTTAGACCAGCCATCTTATTTAACCCTGGAATCATCTTCAAGATGTCTTCTAGTGGTCCCATCTTATTCACTTGGTCTAATTGGTCGATAAAGTCATTAAAGTCAAAAGTGTTGGCTTTAATTTTATCCGCCATCTCTTGCGCTTTTGCTTCATCGAAGTCTTGTTGCGCCTTCTCGATAAGGGTCATCATATCCCCCATACCAAGAATACGAGAAGCCATACGTTCTGGGTAGAAGATTTCGAAGTCTTCTAATTTTTCCCCACGACCTGTAAATTTAATTGGTTTTCCTGTAACTGAACGGATAGATAGAGCCGCACCACCACGAGTGTCCCCATCAAGTTTTGTAAGGATAACCCCTGTGATGTCCAGACGTTCATTAAACGTTTGAGCTACGTTTACGGCATCTTGCCCTGTCATTGAGTCGACAACGAGTAAGATTTCGCTTGGATTTGCGACTGCCTTGATGTTTTGTAATTCTTCCATCAAGGTTTCATCAATATGCAAACGACCGGCCGTATCGATAATCACTAAGTCGCGACCATCAATTTTCGCTTTTTCAATCGCTTGTTTGGCAATTTCCACTGGGCTTACTTGATTTCCAAGTGAGAACACTGGGAAGTTTAATTGTTTCCCTAATGTTTGTAATTGGTCAATCGCGGCTGGACGGTACACGTCGGCAGCAACTAATAATGGGCGTTTCTTTTCATGTTTTGCCATGAAAGAAGCGAGTTTACCAGCAGTCGTTGTTTTACCGGCCCCTTGAAGACCGACCATCATCACTACCGTTGGCGGTTTAGCTTCGAAACGGAATGGCGCTTGTTCGCCCCCCATTAATTCTGTTAATTCTTCGTTAACGATTTTAACGACTTGTTGTGCTGGTGATAATGCTTCAAGCACATTGGCACCTAATGCACGTTCGTTGACTTTACGCACGAAGTCTTTTACAACTTTGAAGTTAACGTCGGCTTCTAAAAGCGCAAGACGCACTTCACGCATCATTTGTTTTAAGTCAGCTTCCGTAATTTTTCCTTTTCGTGAAACGGAAGTCATCGCATTTTGCAGACGATCTGATAATCCTTCGAATGCCATAATTTCACTCCTTGAGTTTATTTATTCATCTCTTGTAATTTTGAAACGATTGAAGCAAGCTGTGTTGCCTCAGGATAGTTCTTTTGAATTTCTTTTTCTAATTCATCATAGTGCTCTTGGCGTTTATAGAAATCAGCGACCAGATGTAATTTCTCTTCGTAATTTTCTAATAACTTTGCCGAGCGGCGGATATTATCATATACTGCTTGACGGCTCACGTCAAATTCTTCGGCGATTTCACCAAGCGAATAATCATCCCCATAATAGAGCTCCATATATTCGAGTTGTTTATCGGTTAAAAGGCTGCCATAGAACTCTACAAGCAAGTTCATTTGCGTTGTTTTTTCTAATTCCATTCGTTGCCCTCCCTTAAACTCATATCCTTTATTATAGCAAAGTTCCAACCTTTTCGCTATTAAAAATAAGCGCTAGAATCACTTCTAACGCTTTTTATGAGCTTCAATCAACGCTTCGATTTCAGCCAAAGTTTTCGCAAAATGAATTTGGCTTCTGTCTTCTTTGCTTAGTAAGTTCGCCTCCATCATTTTATCGAAAAAGGCTTCTAAATGATCATAATAGCCTTCCATATTATAGAAGATACATATACCATCCGTTTGTCCTACACGTACCCAAGAAACCACTTCTGCAATTTCTTCAAGGGTGCCAGGACCACCAGGAAGCGCAATATATACGTCACTGAGTGCAATCATCTGATTTTTACGCTCGGACATCGTATCGACAATATGAAGTTTCGTGATATCTTGTTTCGCAATTTCACGGCCTACAAAAAACTGCGGCATCACGCCAATGACTTCGCCGCCTTCGTTCATCACGGCAGTCGCAACCACTCCCATGAGTCCAGTATTTCCACCACCGTAGACAAGCGTGTGGTTGTGTTTTGCCATCCACTTGCCTAGTTCTTCTGTTTTCTGATCAAATGCAGGGCAATTACTTTGGCTCGCCGCACAATAAACTGCAATATTCATACGTTCTCCTTTAAAACAAAGAGGCATAATCTCTTACGCCCCTCCACTCATTTTTATTTAAATGCTGCGATAATTTCGTCAGCAATATTTTTAGAACAGATAACACCTGTTGTCTTTTTGTTAGGAACTAAGAAGTCTACTTCTTTTCCGTCAACTGTACTGTAGTGTAATCCTAGTTCTTTAGCGATAACCATTCCAGGTGCGATATCCCATGGAGCAAGTAATGTAGAAACATACGCTACAGATTTTCCTAAGATTACTTGGATATGCTCGATTGAAGAAGCACCGTAAGTACGAGTAACCATTGCTTTACGAATCATTTCTGCTTCTTTTTCAGTCGCTTCTAATAACATAAATCCATTCACGTTAATGGAGCTGTCGCCAATGCTGTGGATTTCAGGAGTTGAAAGACGACGACCGTTGCAGTACGCACCGTAATCTTTAATACCGTAAACGAAGCGGTCACGCATTACATCGTAAATGTAACCTAAAAGACCAACGCCATCTTTATATAAAGCAATCATAATCCCAAAGTCTTCTTGACGTTTCACGAAGTTCAATGTGCCATCGATTGGGTCGATTAACCAAACGTAACCGTCCATTGAAGTTAATTCGTCACCGAAACCTTCTTCTCCCATGATTTTGTGTGTTGGAAATTGTTCACGAATTTTTGCGATAAAGAATTGTTCGATTTCTTTATCCACGTTTGTTACTAAGTCATTACGGCTTGTTTTTGTATCTACTTTTAATGGTTCCCCAAAGCTGTGACGGATTTTTTGTCCAGCCTCCATAATCCAGTCATTTACTAATAAGTGTGTTGCTAATAAATCCATTATTTTTTCAATCCTTCCATACGAATAATTTTTGTTGCGTTTTTACTTGCTTGGACAACACGATAAAGGCTATATCCACTTACTTCCTCGAATTCACGGCCAAGTCTCTTCTCTTCACCGATACTACGGACTACCGTTTTAAATTCTTGGTAGGCTTTATTGAATGCCTCGACTTGGATCCCTTTCTCGTAAGCCTCTTCGACCGCATTCCAAAGTTTGATGACTTTACTCATCTCTTCATGCGACCATTCCAAATCAATTGGATAACTATAATTGGCCATTTCGCCACCTCACAATCATACCTATTTAGTATACACTTTTTCTGCAAGAGTTTCCATTTATGCATAACAAAAATTTCGCTAAAAAAAGATGATGACGGAGAATCCTTGCGGATGTATTAATAGTCGCGGTAATGGGGCACCGGCTCAAGTCTTACGTCTTTCGCCTTTAAAGCCTCAAATCAGGAGTAAGAAATAAATTTCTAACTCCTGCTAATTCACATTTAATGCACTTCCCCATTACTACGACTATAAATCCGCAAGATTCTCCGTCATCATCTTCTTTGTGCCGTATAAGGTTAAATACAACTCTTCCAATATTTACTAAATAGGTTGATTCCTCGAAAATTAGACAAAACCTATCAAACTTTATAACTGCTTTTCAGCTCGACTAATTTCTAGCACAATCTTCAACTTTAGTTCCTGCACTCTCTAACTCGAGAAGCACCGTTCCCTTCCCCTTGCGCACAAATCCAAAAAGAAAAATATCCCCTTATGGATTACAGAGACTCCGCTCAATTTGTTGATAGCATGCTCTTCAAACTTAGTCCCTGTACTCTCTAACTCAAGAAGCACAGCCACCTTTTCTCTTGGGTACAATCCCAAAAGAAAACCAATCATCTATGGATTACGTCGTATCCACGGATTCTATATTAGCAATAACGGGAATAGCATTAAAACGAATAAGAGGGCGTAGGATTTTTAATCCATACGCCCTCTTTGAGGCTTTAAAGGTGAGAGACCTTGGGCTCGAACCGATGCCCCGTTATCGCTAATATGAAGATATCCGTAAGGATACAGAGTAATCCATAAGAGTACTTTTAAGTACTGAATTATTTTCCTTCTTGGTATTCTTTTGCGATTTGCGCACCAAGTTTCGCGTTATTGTAAACAAGCTGAATATTCGTCTTCAAGCTTTCCCCGCCTGTTAACTCAACGATTTTCGCTAATAAGAATGGTGTGCTGTCTTTTCCGTGAACACCTTTTTCGTCTGCTTCACGAACCGCTTGATCGATAATTGCATCGATTTTTTCGTGTGGGATTTCGTGTTCAGATGGAATTGGGTTTGTGACTAAGATACCACCTTTAAGGCCTAGTAATTCAGAGTAACGAATCATTTCAGCAACTTCTTTAGCTGATTCAACTCGGCTGTTTAATTTGTACTCAGATGTACGAGTGTAGAATGCTGGTAAGTAGTCTGTTTGGTAACCTACTACTGGCACTCCTTTTGTTTCTAAATATTCAAGAGTACGTGGTAAATCAAGAATCGCTTTGGCACCAGCGCAGACAACTGTGACTGGAGTTTGTCCTAATTCATCTAAGTCTGCTGAAATATCCATTGTTTCTTCAACCCCACGGTGAACCCCACCGATACCGCCAGTTACGAATACTTTGATACCCGCTAAGTGCGCACCAATCATCGTTGTTGCTACTGTAGTTGCACCTAAAACACCTTTAGCAAATGTTTCTGCTAAGTCACGGCGTGATACTTTTGCGACTGGTTTTTCTTTTGCAAGACGTTCTAAGTCCGCTTCTTCTAAACCAATTTTGTATTTTCCGTCCATGATGGCGATTGTTGCAGGAACAGCTCCATTGTCGCGGATAATTTGTTCAACAGTTTTAGCCATTTCAACGTTTTGTGGATATGGCATTCCGTGTGAAATGATGGTTGATTCTAACGCAACGACTGGTAAGTTGTTGTCTAAAGCGTGTTGCACTTCTTTACTGATTGATAATAATGGATTCATGATAAACCTCTTTCCTTTAATTGTTGATATTCTTTTTCAAATGACTTAGCGTTTAAGTCTTTTCGAACTGTTTCAATGGCTTGGACCGTATAGTACGAATTCGTTAATCCGTATCCTATCGATTCTTCCAAGCTAGCCCCCTTAAGAGCTCCGTAAAGCACTCCAGAAGAAAATGAATCTCCTGCTCCTGTCACATCACAGACTTGCTCTACTTTTATCGGTGTAAAAGTCTTTACGACTCCTGTACTATCTGAAAAAACACCACATTTCGTCCCTTTTGTAATGACGATATTTTCAACGCCATCCTTCTGCCACAATATAGCCAGTTCAGGAAGTTCGTGTTCGCCGTACCGTGTTTTTGACTCATCTTCATTCACGACAATCCAATTCACTCCTTGTAAATTGTCTGGAATTCGTTTCATCTTCGGCCCACTCACTGGAATAATGGCAAGTGGAATTTTTCCTTCATTTGTTAGCTGTATAAGCGCTGCTAATGTTTCTTGAGGAAGATTGAGATCCGCAATGATGAGCGCTGCTTTTTTCACCGCTTCTTCATGCGAAGTGATCCACTGAGGTGTCATCTCCTCACAAATGGTCATATCTGCTAAAGCAAGACACATATCACCTTGAAGGTCCAAAATCGCTGTATAATTCGAAGTTATTTTTCCTGACAGTCGGTCAACTAATGAAAAATCAATAATGTCTTTCGTTTCTCTTTCAAGCCATGTAAAACTTTCGTCATCTCCTGCTACCGATAACATCTTAACAGATAGCCCTAGTCGTCCTAAATTTTCAGCAATGTTTCTGGCAACACCACCTGCACTTAATGATGAGACTACTGGATTGCTCGTTTCGAGCACGAGATTTTCGAGCAATTGGACTTTCTTGTCCACGTTCATTCCACCGATACAAAGTACGTAGGAATCCTTAAATTTCTTGTCCTCAGACATGAAACATCCCCCTTCGTTTACATAAAGGTTCGATGAATGGAGGAGGATGAAGCTTTTCCTTCATTCTGTCTTATACGCTTCATTATAAGCGATAACCCCTACTCCAATCAAGCTATCCAGGAGGAAACCACAAATATTTTAAACTTCATTCAGATAATTGTTCGGGTTTAAAACGAAAACTACGTCATCTTTTCTTTAACAGCAACAAAAAAGGACCCGATAATTCGAGTCCTCTAAGTTCATTAATATGAAAATTAAACGTGAATTGGCATACCTAATGCTAATTCAGCTGTATCCATAACTACTTCTGATAGTGATGGATGTGAGTGAATTGTTAATGCGATATCTTCTGCATTCATTCCAGCTTCAATTGCTAAACCTAATTCAGCAATGATATCTGAAGCATTTACTCCGGCAACTTGTGCACCAACGATTACGTTATCATCTTTAGTAGTGATTAAACGAACGAAACCTTCAGTAGCGTTCAATGATAATGCACGACCATTTCCTGATAATGGGAATTTAGAAGCTTTCACTTGTAAACCAGCATCTTTAGCTTGTTGTTGAGTGTATCCAACTGAAGCTAATTCTGGATCAGTGAAGGCAACAGAAGGCATTGCACGGTAGTCAACAGCCACTGCTTTACCTGAGATTGCTTCTGCAGCGATTTTTCCTTCGTAGCTTGCTTTATGAGCTAAAGCTGGTCCAGGAACGATATCACCAATAGCAAAAATATTTTTAACGTTTGTACGTCCTTGGTTATCAACTTTTACTAAACCACGTTCAGTCATTTCAACACCAGCAACGTCTAATCCTAATTCGTCAGTGTTAGGACGGCGACCTACAGCAACCATTACGTAGTCCGCTTCAACAGCTTCTTCTTTGCCGTCAACTGTGTACTTAACAGTTACGCTATCACCATTGTCAACAGCTTCTTTAGCCATTGCGTTTGTTACGATAGTAACACCTTTTTTAGCCATGTTATCTTCAACAAGTTTAACCATGTCTTTGTCAAACATTGAAAGGATGCTTGGAGCACCTTCAAGGATTGTCACTTCTGAACCTAAGTTAGCGTATGCTGAACCTAGTTCTGAACCGATAACTCCACCACCGATAACAACTAATTTTTTAGGAACTTCTTTAAGACCTAAACCACCAGTTGAATCGATCACGCGTCCGCCAAATTTGAATCCTTTGATTTCGATTGGACGGCTACCTGTAGCTACGATAGCATGGTTGAATGAGTATGTTTGAGCGCTGTCTTCAGTCACAACACGTAAAGTGTGTTCGTCTACTAAGAAAGCTTCTCCACGAATGATTTCAACTTTGTTTTTCTTTAATAAGTACTCAACACCAGCAGTTAATTTCTTAACAACTTGGTTATCTTTCCATTCTTGAGTTTTTGCGAAGTCTAAAACAACTTCTTTAGCAGTCACACCAAATACTTCTGAGTGTTGTGCTTCTTGGTAATGATGTCCAGCAGCAATCAATGCTTTAGAAGGAATACATCCAACGTTTAAGCAGACACCACCAATATATTCTTTCTCGATAATCGCAACTTTTTGACCTTCTTGTGCTGCACGAATAGCTGCAACATATCCACCAGGGCCGGCACCGATTACGACTGTATCTAGTTCAATAGCGAAATCGCCTACTACCATTTTTTTCACCTCTTAAAAGTTTTCAAATAAGGAACCGACGTAAACACGCGTCTACGTCGTTCCTAACTGTTTAATGAATTAAGCTTCCATTAATAATAATTCTGGATCGTTTAATAGACGTTTGATTTCGTTCATAGCTTTTTGAGCAGTTGCGCCGTCCACGATACGGTGGTCAAAGCTTAATGATAATTTCATGTTACGTCCGATTACGATTTCATCGTTTTCGTTGATTACTGGTTCGCGAACGATTGTACCAACACCTAAAATCGCAACTTCAGGGTAGTTGATAACTGGAGTGAACCAACCGCCACCTACTGAACCGATGTTAGAGATTGTAATTGTTCCTTGTCCCATTTCAGCAGCTGTTAATTTACCTTCATGAGCTTTTGCAGCTAATGCGTTAATTTCATCTGCAATACCGAACATGCTCTTAGTATTCGCATCTTTGATATTTGGAACGAATAAACCTAAATCTGTATCTGTAGCGATACCGATGTTGATGTAGTTTTTGTAAACAATTTCTTGAGATGCGTCATCGATAGAAGCATTCAATACTGGGAATTTCTTCATTGCTACTGCTAAAGCTTTAACAACGTAAGGTAAGAATGTTAATTTAGTACCTTGTGCAGCTGCAACATCTTTGAATTTCTTACGGTGATCCCAAAGTTTAGAAACTTCAACTTGGTCATGTAATGTAACGTGTGGGGCAGTATGTTTGCTGTTAACCATTGCTTTAGAGATTGCTTTACGCATTGGAGTTAATTTAACGCGTTCTTCACGTTCTGCTGATCCAACGAATGGTTTAGCTGGAGCTGGAGCCGCTGCTGGTGCAGATGCTTGAGCTGGTGCTGCTGATGCTGCTGGAGCTTCTACTGATGCTGGAGCTGCTGCAGGAGCTGCCACTGGTGCGCCACCGAAGTTATCGATGTCTTCACGAGTTACGCGTCCACCTTTACCAGTTGGAACTACTGCTGTAATATCAACACCTTTTTCACGTGCATATTGACGAACTGAAGGCATTGCTAATACTAATTTACCAGGGTTGCTTGCTGCTGGAACTCCAGTTGGAGCTGCAGGTGCCGCTGGAGCTGCTGGTGCTGCAGGTGCTGCTGGAGCCGCTGCTGCAGGTGCGTGAGAACCGCCTTCTGTTGCGATTTCAACGATTACATCACCAACGTGAGCTACTGTTCCTTCAGATACTAAAACTGCTGTAACAGTTCCAGATACTGGAGAAGGAATAGATTCTACTGATTTGTCGTTTTGTACTTCGAATAAAATGTCATCTTCAGCAATTGTGTCGCCTACTTTGATGTCGATTTTAACGATTTCACCTTCTGCAATTCCTTCACCGATGTCAGGTAATTTGAATTGGAAAGTGCTTGATGCTGCAGGTGCAGCTGGTGCAGGTGCTGCCGCTGGAGCCGCTGCTGGTGCAGATGCTTCTGCAGGGCCAGAACCATCGTCAATAACTACGATGATGTCGCCAACTCGTGCTACTGTACCTTCTTGAACTTTAACTTCTAATACTTTACCACTTACTGGAGAAGGAATTTCTTCTACAGATTTGTCGTTTTGTACTTCGAATAAAATATCATCTTCTTGAATTGTATCTCCGACTTTAATGTCGATTTTTACGATTTCGCCTTCTGCGATACCTTCACCGATATCAGGCATTTTAAATTGGAAAGCCATGCTTGTACATCCCTTCTTATTTTTATAAAACTCTAAAGAGCACACTCAAGTGAGAGGCTCTTTAGAATGAAAATTGTTAAATTAGAAGTTCACTGTTTCGCGAACTTTAGCTTCAATGTCGCTAGCATTTGGTAACCAGTCGTTTTCTGCTTGACCAAATGGGAAGATTGTATCTGGAGCTGCAACACGTCCGATTGGAGCTTCTAAACTTAAGATTGCGCGTTCAGAAATTTCAGACATTACCATTGCGCCGATACCAGCTTGACGTTGTGCTTCTTGAACAACCACTACGCGACCAGTTTTTTCAACTGATGCTAAGATTGTGTCTAAGTCTAATGGAGAAACAGTACGTAAGTCGATAACTTCTACTGAGATTCCTTCTTTTTCTAAGTTCTCAGCAGCTTTAACAGCTTCACGAACCATTGCACCGTAAGTGATTACAGATACGTCTTTACCTTCACGAGTTACAGCAGCTACTCCTAGAGGAACTGTGTATTCTCCTTCTGGAACTTCTTCACGGAATGAACGGTATAATTTCATGTGCTCTAAGTAAACAACTGGGTCGTTGTCACGAATAGCTGAGATTAATAACCCTTTTGCATCGTATGGGTTTGAAGGGATAACTACTTTCAAACCTGGTGATTGAGCTACTAAACCTTCTAAGTTATCTGAGTGTAATTCTGGAGTATGTACCCCTCCACCCATTGGTGAACGGAATACGATAGGCATTTGACGAGTTCCACCCATACGGTAACGTGTACGAGCTGCTTGAGCTACCACGCTATCCATTACTTCGAATACGAATCCGAAGAATTGGATTTCAGGAACTGGACGGTAACCTTCTAAAGCTAAACCGATTGCTAAACCACCGATACCAGATTCTGCTAAAGGAGTATTGAAAACGCGGTCTTCACCGAATTCATCTTGAAGTCCTTGAGTTGCACGGAAAACCCCACCGTTTTTACCAACGTCTTCCCCGAAAATTAGGACATTTTCATCACGTTTTAATTCAACAGCCAATGCATCAGTGATGGCTTGAATCATTGTCATTTGTGCCATAATTATTTATTCTCCTTTGCTTTAAAGTGTTCGATTTGTTCTTTAATAACGTTTGTTGGTTCTTCAAACATTGTTTCTAAGAAGAATGAAACTTTTTGTTTAGGTTGTTTGTCAGCCTCTTTAATCGCTTCTTTGATTTCTTCTTTAGTTGCTTCGATTACTTCGTTTTCTTTTTCTTCTGACCATAAGCCTTTAGCTGTTAGGTAGTTACGGAAACGAATTAATGGATCTTTCTTAGCCCATTCATCTTGAATTCCTTCTGGTTGGTAACGAGTTGGGTCGTCACCTGATAATGTATGAGGACCATAACGGAAGCAGATTGTTTCGATTAACACAGGACCGTTTCCAGCAACTGCGTATTCACGAGCTTTTTTAGTTACAGCGTAAACTGCTAATGGGTCCATACCATCCACTTGGATACCAGGAATACCAGCAGCAACAGCTTTTTGAGCTAATGTTGGAGCAGCTGTTTGTAACTCACGAGGAGTTGAAATAGCCCAACCATTATTTTGGATAAAGAAGATTGCAGGTGATTTGTATGCACCAGCATAGTTAATTCCTTCGTAGAAGTCCCCTTGTGAAGATCCTCCATCACCAGTATAAGTTACTGCAACGTTTTTCTTACCACGTTTTTGTAAACCTAATGCAACACCTGCTGCTTGAACATATTGTGCACCGATAATGATTTGTGGTGGTAAAGCTTTTAATGATTCTGGGTACATGTTACCTGCAACATGTCCACGAGACCATAAGAATGCTTGTGATAATGGTAAACCGTGTTTTACTAATTGAGGTACATCACGGTAACCAGGTAAAAGAACGTCTTCTTTTTCAATTGCTTTAATTGAAGCTAATTGTGAAGCTTCTTGTCCTGCTGTTGGAGCATAGAAACCTAAACGTCCTTGACGGTTTAATGCAGTTGAACGTTCGTGTAAAATACGAGACCATACCATATCTGTCATTAATTCAACTAATTCGTCGTCAGATAAATCTGGTACTAAGTCAGGATTTACAACTTTTCCTTCTGCGTCTAACACTTGAACCATTTCAAAGTTCGTGTTATTTGGTGTGA
Organism: Granulicatella sp. HMSC31F03; assembly: GCF_001807725.1. Lineage (NCBI taxonomy): Bacteria > Bacillati > Bacillota > Bacilli > Lactobacillales > Carnobacteriaceae > Granulicatella > Granulicatella sp. HMSC31F03. The sequence goes on from NZ_KV790846.1 coordinate 105,419, forward strand.
AAAGTGCATCGAGATTGAATTTTTTCTTCGTTGCCATACTTCTTTTTTCCCCTTTTCTATAAGAAATTGTGCTTCACAGACAAAACAGGTAGTTAAAACTGTACTATTCCCTCTGCTATCGTATAATAATTTAACAAACTTTTGTGAATTATGCAAGCAAAGAAGACTTTATAGAGCGTTTCTGTTAACTTTGTGAATAAAGTTCTATTTTGTTACGCTTTATAAAGTCTTTTTTTATTCCGATTTGTTCATCTCTTTATCTGTTTTCATCTATTTTCAGCAAATGTACCTATAGTTTTCACTTGCAAACTGTACTAGTTTCACTTTTAGAACTGTACTAATTTATTAAAACAGTTTTAATTGTTTATAAATTTTATCTGTCTTTTCTAAATGCGAAACACTTAGCCCAATCAAACGAATTGGCGTTTCATCCATCATTTCTTCAAATAGTTGCAATGCAAGCTGAAGAATTTCTTCTTTTTTATTAAAATAGTCCCGTAATGTAACACTTTTACTTGTTGTATTAAAATTAGAATCTCTTAATTTTAATGAAATTGTACGAGATGCTAATGCTCTTTTCTGTAGCATGCTGGCTATTTCAAGAGAAAACTTTTCTAAATACTCACTCAAAATACCATGATCTGTCGTATCCTTGATAAGAGTTCTTTCTGAACCCATGGATTTTCTTTCTCGATACAAAGTCAATTGATCATTCGAGATTCCTCTTACCTGTGCATATAACCTAGGTCCTAAATTTCCAAATCTACTTTCTAATTCTGCTTTCGATAAATGAAGCAAGTCTTCTCCCGTTTCAATTCCTGCTCTTCTAAGCTTTTCAGCACTCACTTTTCCAACCCCATAAAAATCCCCAATTGGAATAGTCCGAATAAATTCTTGTGCGTTTTCAGGTGTAATCACTGTAATTCCAGAAGGCTTTTGATAACCTGAGGCCATTTTAGCCAAAAACTTATTAAAAGACACGCCCACAGAACAAGTAAGTCCAGTCTTTTCATACACTTCCTTTTGAATCAAGTGTGCTACTAAAGTGGCAGAAGTAATCCCCCTACTATTATTGGTTACATCTAAATAAGCTTCATCAATCGAAAGTGGTTCTATCATATTCGTAAAGGATTTAAACACTTCACGAACTTGAGAGGATATCTCTTTGTACAATGAATAGTTTCCTGGAGTAAGAATCGCTTTTGGACATAGTTTCATGGCTTTTGCTGTAGGCATCGCAGATCGAACACCAAAAGCTCGTGCTTCGTATGAACAAGTTGAGACGACTCCTCTTTCATTGGGTTTTCCTCCAACAATAACTGGTTTTCCTCTCCACTCTGGGTGCTCTCTTTGTTCAACAGAAGCGAAAAAAGCATCCATATCCACATGTAATATTTTTCGCATCTATACCTCCACCTGAAAACGAACATTTGTTCTTATTATATCAACCTTTTCAAAAAAAGTAAAAACGGAACGTTCTCACGTCCCGTTTTAAGAAGATTATGAATGAGTTACTAGTTTAGACTGTTTTAAATAGCGAATCCCATTTCCAATCACAAAAGCAATACTTAAAATAAATAGTACTAAGCGACTCCATTCGAATCCCGAAATGATTTGTTGAAATACACTATTCAACTGAAGACTACTTGCGTGGTTGTTGACAGTAACCCCAAAAGCACGGACAACAAACATCAACCAGCCTATACAAAGCATTCCGATCGTATTCAACATTAATTCAAAAAGGCTATCTGGGAACCTCCTGCGTGCATATTCTAGGCCAAAAACAATCACAAGAATAAAACTACTTAGGATAATGACATACCATCCTTCACGAGTGATTAAAGAATCTCCTAAACTCATTAAGTAGATTGTAATCATTAAATAGAGGATGGTCACAATTGCAACTAATTTATAGAAGTAAGACATCAGTTTTTCCATTGAAAATCCCTCCATCCATATATTCTTTTCCTACTTCTATTTTACTCCTCAGTACTTCTATATTCAACCTTATCATTTGCAAGTCCAAATAAAAAAGACCGACAGTATAACTGTCAGTCTTTCATACTATTATTGATCATCTTTTTTATTTTTTGCAAAGAATAATAATCCAGCAGCTGCTGCTAGTAAAACAATTCCTCCGATAATGTAGAAGCCTTGACTTCCTGTACCAGTATTTGGAAGTTCTTCTTTTTTATCTTCTGTTGTAGAAGGTTCTTCAGAAGAAAGAGCTGTCGTAGTATCTAAAGTAGTAACTTCACTAGTAGTACTTTCTGTAGTTGTTACTTCAGTAGTTGGTGCTTGTGTAGTCACTTCTGTAGTAGTTGTTTGTGTAGTTGTACTTGCTTCAGTAGTCGTTGGTTGAGTTGTTGTAGTCGCTTCTGTGGTTGTTGATTGTGTTGTTGTCGTTGCTTCAGTAGTAGAAGCAGTTGTTGTTGTCGTTGCTTCAGTAGTAGAAGCAGTTGTTGTTGTCGTTGTTGTAGTAGTCGTAGTGGTTGTTGTTGTCACTTCTTTTGGTTGATCTTTCAATTTGAGAAGACTACGTTCTACTCCTAAAACAACTTTGTATTCTGTTGCGTCTAATTCATATCCTTCTGGAGCTGTTTTCTCTTTTACAGTAAATTCTTTTCCAACGTACTTTTGGTCAAAAGCTTGAGAAACCGCATTTCCATCTTGGTCCGTCGTCAATTCAACAGTTGCTCCGCTAGGATCTGTAACGACATACACCGCACCATTTACTGGCTGACCAGTTACAGCATCTACTTTCACTAGTTTAATCGTGTATGCTCCAGCAGCCTCAATGGTTCCTGAGAATAATGATGTAGCAGTAGCTGTAAAAGTTGTGTCTGTTACATTTGTGCGACGAGTAATTTCTTCTCCGTCTTCTTTTGTAAGAGAAACCATATTGGCTACCTTGCTTCCATCATTTGGTGTAGTTGTTTCGTAAGTGACAAAATATTTTTGACTTCCGTCTTTAAATGTAATTGTGAAGCTCTTATAATCGGCTGCCCAATTAACTGTATAGTCAACTCCCTCTGTTAAAAGAACGAAATCAGCAGCATCTGCTGAAGTTCCTTCAGTCATCGAAGGGGCTTTATAGACTAATAATGATTCAGGAATATATTGGATACTTGCTGTACCATCCAATTGAGGTAGAACATCATTTAAAACTAAATTATTCCCTAAATTCTTTCCACTTGTGTTAACACGAACTCTCCATCTAGAGACATATTGGCCAGAAGATGGACTGCCAGCAGCTTTTAATTTAGGAGAATCCCAAGCTTTTCTAACTGCTTGACCACCATTTTTGGCAAAGTTTTCTTTCCCTACTACCGCGTCAGGTGTATAAGTTTTTGAAGTGTGTACTTGAGTAATCACTGTTTTCAATGATTTAGAATCAAAAGTAACAGTCTTGTCGGTTACATCTTGCTTATAGACAAAGTTTAGAGCTAAGTTTCCTTTTACTCCTTTAACTGTATCCGCATTTTTCTTTTCTAGATACTTTTCTAAGTTTTTCAAAGTAACGGTTACAGTTCCTCCTTGATTATCACCATTGCTTTCAAAGTGAGCATCTGCAATTGGAACTTGAGTCTCTAAATCAACTAATTCAATATCATTATTATTAAAGAATGTTAGTGAAGGCGGTACTGTTAATTTAAAGAAATCGCCATTTTTAATATTATTGTCATAACTTGCTAAATCGAAAGTAGCTCTTAACTTATACGAATTGTTCGTTCGTATTTGATAAACGCCATTTTCATCTGGAGTTAACTTCGTATCAGATTGATCTAATAATTCTAATCCCGAAATAACTTTTTCTAACTCTCTACCTTCTGCAGCGTTTGCAAAAGAATTACCAACAAATAATATTGACAAAATCATCAATAAACTTGCAAAAAAATGAAGTCTTTTAGACTTAAGATTCATAATATACCTTCTTTCTATTCATACTTTATAACGATTGTATCATAAAAATCATATAATGAACATAAAAATTGAGTAAGTGAATTATTTTCACTTACTCAACTCTCCAATCTATCGGTTTTTGATTTGTGGCTATTAGAAAATCATTAATTTTACTAAATGGTTTACTTCCAAAGAAGCCGCGATAAGCTGACAGTGGGCTTGGATGCGGAGACTTTAAAATTAAGTGATTCGCATTTGTAATCAATTTTTCTTTAGATTGTGCAGGTTTTCCCCATAATAGAAATACGATTGGGTGATCACTTTTATTTAACGATGAAATCACCGCATCTGTAAAAGTTTCCCATCCCATTCCACGATGACTATTCGCTTCATGTGCTCGGACTGTTAAAACGGTGTTGAGAAGGAGCACCCCTTGTTTTGCCCAAGAGGTTAACTCTCCAGTCTTTGCAACGGGGATTCCTATATCCGTTTCTAATTCCTTATAGATGTTTTGCAAAGAAGGCGGAAGTGCCACACCTTGTTGCACTGAAAAACTAAGTCCATGCGCTTGATGATCTCCGTGATAAGGGTCTTGACCTAAGATAACCACTTTCACTTGATCAAATGGTGTGAGTTCAAGCGCCTTAAATACATTCTCCGCTTTTGGAAAAACCTGATGTCGACTTCGTTCTTCTCTTTCAAACAAACGAACCTTTTTAAAGTATTCCTTTTCTTTTTCTTCCCCAATCACATCATGCCAAGTGGTCATAAGAACCCTCTTTTCGTTCATAAATTTCAAAGGTGTGAGGATAGAGATTTTTTTCATCTATTTCCCCTTCTAACGATTTTACTTTAATAAAATCATGCCAAGGAAATTCTGTTGGAAAATAAGAATCTCCCTCAAAACTAGCATGAATTCTCGTACAATAGAGAAGTTCCACATGATTTTTCAACAGATTATATACTTGTGCTCCACCACAAACATAAATATCCTCATGTCGACTATCTTCAACAATCTCCTCAATATTCGTTACGACTTCTGCACCAGGAACAATATAATCCGAGCTAGTAGTTAGGATGATGGTTTGTCGCCCCGGAAGTAAGCGACTTCCCATTCCTTCAAAAGTCTTTCGACCCATTAATATTGTTTGCCCCATCGTGACTTCTTTAAAGAACTTCAAATCATTCGGCAAACGCCAAGGAAGTGTCCCATCTTTTCCGACTAGACCCCTCTCATCTTGAGCCCAAATATAAATTAGCATATTTTTCCTCCTGCATTAAACAGCTATAGGCGCTTTAATTGTTGGATGTGATTGATATCCTTCAACCACGACATCCGTAACATCAATATCAAACATCGATTTTTCAGGATGTTTTAAAACTAGTGTAGGTAACGCCATCTCTTCACGCGCTAATTGTGTTTTTACTTGTTCCATATGATTTAAGTAAATGTGTGCATCTCCTAAAGTATGGACAAATTCACCCACTTCTAATCCTACTTCATTAGCAATTAAATGTGTTAATAATGCATAGCTTGCGATGTTGAACGGTACTCCGAGGAACACGTCTGCACTACGTTGATATAATTGGCAACTTAATTTACCATCCGCCACATAAAACTGAAACATTGTGTGACATGGTGGAAGAGCCATACTTGGAACATCTTCTGGATTCCAAGCAGAAACAATCATCCGACGTGAATCAGGGGAATTTTTCAACAAGTTGAGTAAGTCTTCGATTTGGTCAATGGTTTCTCCTTTTGAAGTTTTCCAATGACGCCATTGTGAACCATAAATATTTCCTAGTTCTCCGAATTCCGCCGCAAACGCATCATCCGATAAAATTTTCTCACAGAAGTCTTTTTTCACTTCTTGATAAACTTCATTAAACGCTTCGTCTTGTAAGCAACGGCGACCAAAATCTGTCATATCTGGTCCTGTGTATTTTGGCGAAGACACATAGCGTTCAAATGCCCATTCATCCCAAATATGATTATTATGCTCTAATAAATATTTGATATTAGTGTCTCCGTGTAAGAACCACAATAATTCGCTCTTAATTAATCCAAAAGGGACTCTTTTAGTCGTCAAAAGAGGAAATCCTTTTTGAAGATCAAAACGCATTTGATACCCAAAAATACTCTTCGTTCCTGTTCCAGTACGATCTGTTTTTGTCGTACCCTCTTCTAAAATTTTAGTTAGTAACTCTTTATACTGCTTCGTCATGTCTGTTCCTTTCTATTAATTCCCAGCTAATTCTGCTAAATATTCCCAACGTTCATAGGCGTTTGCAGCTGCTTCTTCTGTTTTATCGAGTTCTTCTTGTAATGCTTGTAATTTTGCAAAATCTTGCGCAGTGGCATTCATTTCGCTTTGCAAGGATTCCATTTTTTCTTCTAACTCTTGTATCGTCGCCTCAATAGTTTCCCATTCTTTCTTCTCTTGATACGTCATTTTCTTGGCCGGAGTTAGCTTAGTAGTCTCCTCTTTACTCTTTTCCACTTTGGGAGTTTCGACAACTACTCTCGATAAACTCTTCTCTTGTTCTAAGTAATCACTCATAGACCCATAGAACAATTCCGTTTGACCTTCTCCACGGATGACAAATAATTGTTCCACCGTTTTATCTAAGAAATAACGATCGTGAGACACAATGAGAACTGCTCCATTAAATGATTGAAGAAAGTCTTCTAATACAGTTAATGTATCGATATCTAAATCGTTTGTTGGCTCATCCAGCAATAAAACATTCGGCTTTGTCATTAATAAACGGAGTAAATAAAGTCTTCTTCTTTCTCCCCCGGATAGTGTATGAATATATGCACCATGCAAATGTCTTGGAAACAAAAAAATCTCCAGTAATTCAGAAATGGATGCCACTTCTCCATTTGCGCGTTTAATTTCTTCTGCTTCTTCACGTAAGTACTGAATCAATTGTTTATCCATTGGGATATCTTCGCCTTGTTGCTTATAATACGCAATTCGAACAGTCTCCCCTACAACAAACTGACCGCTGTCAAATGGAATTTGCCCAGCTATCGCATTCAGAAAGGTTGATTTTCCAACTCCATTCACACCCGCAATCCCAATACGTGCTTTACTCTGAATAATCCAGTCCAGATTCTTCACAATTTGTTGGCCATTAATCGAAAGGCTGGCATCTTCCATTTGGAAGACCCGTTTACCGATTCTCGTTTGGTCAAATTCCATTACTAATTTTTCTTGACTAGTTGTCTGTTTCACATCTTTTTCTAATGCTTCAAATCGCTGAATACGCGCTTGTTGTTTTGTCGTACGAGCTTTTGCGCCCTGACGCATCCATTCTAATTCGCTCTGGTATAATCGCTTTTGCTTTTGACTCATACGGCTCGCAATTTGCTCTCTTTGGCTTCTTTGCTCTAAGTAAGACTCATAGTTTCCTTCATAAGCTTCAATACGACCATTGACCAATTCAAACATATGCGTTACCGCACGTTCTAGGAAGTAACGATCATGGGTAACAAGCATCATCGCACCTTTATAATTAGCTAAGTATCCTTCCAACCATTCTATCGCTTCAAGGTCTAAGTGGTTTGTCGGCTCATCTAGTAAGAGTAAATCCGGTTCTTCCATCAATACTTTTGCAAGACCAACACGTTTCTTTTGACCACCGGATAAAGTCCTAACTTTCTTTTGGATATCCGTCAATCCCATTTTCTGAAGAATGGTTTTAATTTGAACTTCAACTTGCCATCCATCAATTTCATTCATCTTTTGCTCAAGGGCACTATAGCGTTTGGTCAGGCTTTGGGACGTTGGATTTTTGCGTAATTGTTCCACCACTTCTTCAAAATCATGAACGACTTTTAATGTTGGATGATTGCCTTTATATAACGCTTCAAAAATTGTATCTTCATCGTCCAGTTCCGGTTGTTGAGATAAATATCCAATTCTGTAGTCATTTGAAGTTGTAATATCTCCTGATTCTGCAAAATCGACCCCAGCTAAAATCGAAAGAAGCGTACTTTTACCAGTCCCATTTTGACCAATGAGACCTACATGTTCTCCTTCATTGATAATAAAAGAAACATCTTCTAATAGTGTTTTTGCACCATAAGATTTTTTTAAATGATCTACTCTAAAATCTTTCATGCAAACTCCTTTCGTCACCTCTAATAGAGGCCTTGAATTTTTCCATCTTCACTTACGGTAATTCCTAAGGCTGCGGGTACTTTCGGAAGTCCAGGCATTGTAAGAACTTTCCCTGTCAGCGCAACAATAAATCCAGCACCTAATTTAGGAACAAGTGAACGAATGGTGATTTCAAAATTGTTTGGACGTCCTTTCAATTTTGCATTATCTGAGAATGAATAAGGTGTTTTTGCAATACAAATATTCATTTCATTCCAACCCATACGCTCTATTTCTTTTAAATCTTCGAGCGAATTCTCGGTATAATTCACTTTCGATGCTCCATAAATTTTTGTAGCAACTGCATCAATCTTTTCTTGAATCGTCGCATCTACTGGATACAATGCATTAAACTGACTCTTTTGTTCACAGAGTTCTACTACTTTTTCGGCTAACTGAATTCCGCCTTCTGAGCCTTTTTCCCAAACGGAAGACAAGACACAATCTACTCCAATCGATTCACAAAGCTCCATAAACAATTCTCTTTCAGCCAGAGTATCCGTTGTAAATTCATTTAAAGCTACGACCATTGGAATACCGTACTGTTGAACATTCTCAATGTGTTTAGCAACGTTTTTAAATCCTTCTCTTAATGCATCGAGCGATTCCCCATTAGATAACTCTTCGAGAGACAACCCTCCATGCATTTTAGTCGATCGAATGGTCGCGACAAGAACTATCGCATCTGGAGACTTGCCTAATACTGGCACTTTAATATCCAGGAATTTTTGAGCTCCTAAGTCGGCCCCAAAACCAGCTTCTGTCACTGTATAATCCGCCAATGTTAAGGCCATCTTTGTAGCCATCACACTATTACATCCGTGTGCAATATTGGCAAATGGTCCTCCGTGAACGATAGCAGGTGTCCCCTCTAAAGTTTGAACCAGATTCGGTTTAATGGCCTCTTTCAATAAGGCAGTAATCGCACCTTCTACTTTTAAGTCAGAAACTCGAATCGGATTGCCAGAAATATCATAAGCAACAAGAATATGCGAAACTCTTTTTTGCAGATCATTTAAGTCCCGTGCTAGACAAAGAACAGCCATCATTTCGGTTGCTACCGTAATCTCGAAACCATCTTCTCTAGGAACTCCATTTACAGAACCTCCAAGCCCGATTTCAATCGTTCTTAAAGCACGATCATTTAAATCTACCGCTCTTTTCCATAGTATTCGTTTGATATCAATATTTAGTTCATTTCCTTGATGGATGTGATTATCAATAATGGCAGATAGAAGGTTGGTTGCACTCGTTAAGGCATGCATGTCCCCTGTGAAATGAAGATTGATTTCTTCCATCGGAACCACTTGAGCATAGCCACCACCTGTTGCCCCTCCTTTAAGTCCAAGAGTAGGCCCCAAAGATGGTTCTCGTAATGCAATGGCTGTTTTCTTTTGGATAGAGCTTAAAGCATCCCCAAGACCAATTGTAACGGTTGATTTTCCTTCCCCAGCAGGAGTGGGATTCATTGAAGTTACTAAGATTAACTTACCGTAGTTGTTAGCTTCATGTATATCTGATTTAAGAATCTTCGCTTTTACTTTTCCATATAAATCAATTTCATCTTCTGTTAATCCAAGCTTACTTGCTATCTTTGTAATGGGCTGCATTGACGCTTCTTGTGCGATTTCAATATCCGACTTCATTTCTCCACCTCTATTCAAGTATATTCGTTTTATTATACCATTTAATAAATAAAAAAAAAATGAGGATGCATATGCATCCTCATTTAAAGATTAACGATTAGTTTTCTCTTTTCTTAAATCCTAATACTGCAAATCCTGATAACAATACAGCAACACCTGCGCCAGCTAAAGTAGCTGTAGCACCAGTATTTGGTAATTCTGGTTCTTTTGGTTCTTCTACTGTTGTAGTAGTTGCTTCAGTTGAAGGAACTTCAGTAGTAGTTTCAGTTGTTGTAGTTGTTGTCGTAGTAGTAGTTGTTGTTGTAGTTGTTGGTTCTTCGTATTTGTTAGTAAATACTGCTTTATCTTCACCAGTTGCAGTTGCAACTAATTGACCTTTTCCATTATCTACAACATCAACAGTTACTGTGTATACTTTAGAATCGTAAGTATATCCAGCAGCTGTGCCAGCTTTTTCTGATACTGTGTAAGTATGTGTACCAGCAGCTGTATATTCAATTTCCTTGAATGTTACTGAACCATCAGCTTTGTTCTTAGCAGTAGCAACAACATTTTGGCCTTCTTTCAATTCGAATTCGAATTGGTCGTCAGCTAATGTTCCACCGTTAAGAACTTTAGTAGCTGTTAATGCTTTTTTAACTGGTTTAGCAGAGTAAACATTAGTGAATGTTAAGTTGTCTCCATTTTTAACTGTAGCAACTAATTGACCTTCACCATTGTCTTTTACTTCAACAGTCACTTCGTATGCATTTGAATCAAATGCAACTCCGTCATCTTCAGTTCCAGATTGTTCAGTTACAGTATAGGTGTGGACTCCCTCTGTATCATAAGTAATTGCTGGGAATTTAATTGAACCATCTTGAGCGTTCTTAGCTGTTTTAACAACTTGACCGTTTTCTTTTAGTTCAAAAGTATATTTATCAGCTTCAAGAGTTTTGTTTTGTAAAACTTTAGTAGCTTTTAATTCAACTGTTGTAGGAGCAGCTTTATATGAGTTAGAGAACTCTTTGCTGTCATATTCAACACTTGCAATTTTTTCACCAAGTACATCAATTACTGAAACTTTTGCAGTAATTGTTTTAGTATCATAAGTGTATCCTTTTTTAGCATCGTTTACTTCTTTAATTGTGTAAACAGATTCGCCAGCTTCGCTGAATTTAATCGCTTTGAATTTCACTTTACCATTTTCATCGTTTTTAACTGTTTCAACTACTTGACCAGTTTTATCGATTAATTGGAAGCTGAAAGCATCTTTTTCAAGAGTTTTTCCTTCTAATTTCTTAGTCACTTGGAATTCAACTTCGTCAGATTTAGCACCAGTACCTACACCATCTGTAGTTGTAATTGGAGCAAAACCTTCAACTTGAATAGGATTAGCTTCTTCTTTAGTTGTAATAGTCGCATTATTTAATACACGTTTTGTAACTGGATCAACTGGTTGTGTTAACCGTGTTTTGTACATGATGAATAGACCTTTATGATCTAATGTACCATCACCGTTCGGTGTAATAGTAAAGTTATTCTTATCTGTTACTTGGACATGTGCTTTATCTAGTGGAGATCTTCCATATCCGTTTTCCCAATCTGGGAAGTAGTAACCAGTAATTTCACTTGCTAACACTTGACCTTCTGGAATCATATCTTTGATTGAAACTCCAGTGTAAGATTTAGCATAACGGTTTACACGAATACGCCAGTTTACAAAGTTAGGGTCATTTGAATCTTGTACTCCCCATTTAGTAAATCCTGTTGGATCAACGTCTGGAACGATACGAGTTAAGTGGTAAACCCCAGCCCCTGGAATATCAATTGTATATTCTTTGTCCTTTTCGACATGATCTGCCCAAACTACAGTGAATGAAGCAGTAATTTCTTTATTTTCATTGAAATTTTTGAAATACTCTTCATTTGTTACAGTAATTTTAGCAGTATTTGTTGCTTTATCTGTTGTCAACTCAGCAATTTTTTGCCCATTTGCTGCTAATAAAGGAGTAGTTGAATCTTGTTCAATTTTGAACTCCGCAGGAACTTGATAAGTCATAAAGTCCCCGTTTTTTAAAGTAACAGTATCTGGGAATTTGTAAGTTGTTTGTAGATAAAACTTACCTTCACCATATTTTGCGTGGTCGACTAATTTATTTGTATTAATCGTTGGTACCGTTGTTAACGTGTAGTCTGAAGTTGGTTTTTCAGCAGCGTTAACAACACTATTCATTTTAAGCAAAGGCACGAAGACCGTTACTACCATCAATAGTGCTACAAAAGAATGAAATAATTTTTTCATCTATAATTGTCCTCCTAATTTTTAGTTATAGTCCACTACGATTATAATAAAGGTTTCCTTAATCAGTTGTCAATCTTTTATTATGTTAAATGTTAAAATTTTACATTTTAAATATGAATTTTCTATTGTTTTATACAAAAAAAGAGAATAAGTTTTTAAATAAAACTTATTCCCTTCATAAAACCTACTATATTATAGTTTTTTAGTTATCTTTTCTTTGAAACTTTAATACTGTTACTCCACCAATGAGGGCTACCGCTCCAAGAAGTGCTAATGAAGCAGCTGTACCTGTTTTTGGTAATTCATTTTTTGGTTTTTCAGGAGGCGTATTTGGTGTTCTCTTGTTTGTAACGACAAATCCTTCTTGAACATTTCCTGTAATCAGAGTTGTATACCCTTTTCCTACCGTTTCTTCAGAAATTGTATATTCAATCTTCTTACCATCTTTATATTCATCAAGATCTGTGAAGTTACCTGTCCAGTTATTTTCCTTCGATAATACTAGTTTTTTATCTGTTTCTTTTCCATCTGCAAGTAACTTAATCGTTACACTTGTTGGACGAACACCATCTTGGTCATTAGCATCATCCCAAGCTTTTGTTACTTGGATACTTGTCTTACCTGGCGTATATGAGTTTGTGACGTTGAAGTCTTTAACCGTAGCTGTGTAGCCTTCCACTTTTTCTTCTACAATTGTATAAGTGATTTCTTGTCCATTCTCATACTTGTCAAGATTTTCAAAGCTCCATTTCCACTCGTCAGCCTCTGTTACTTTCTTCGTAGCCACTTGTTCGCCATTCTTCAATAAGTTAATCGTGATTTCTTTTGGACGTTTGCCATCTTGGTTGTTGGCATCATCCCAAGTTTTACTTCCGTTAACAGAAGTCTTTTCAGGAGTTCTAGAGTTTGTCACTACAAAACCTTTTTTAGCATCTCCTGTCACTTGGCTCACATAACCATTTTCAACAGCTTCTTCTTTAATAGAATACTCAATTTTCTTACCAGCTTTGTATTCATCCAGATCTGTAAAGCTTCCTGTCCAATTGTTTTCTTTCGTTAATTGAAGAGTTTGATCTGTTTTTTGGCCATCTGCATATAAAGTAACTGTTACTGTTTTAGGACGTTTGCCATCTTGGTTATTCGCATCATCCCAAGCTTTTGTTACTAGTACGCTTGTTTTACCAGGAGTGTACGAGTTTGTGATATCGTACCCATTTACTTTAGTTGTATAGCCTTCTACTTGTTCTTCTACAACAGTATAAGTAATTTCTTGTTTATTCTCATACTTGTCTAGATTATCAAAACTCCATTTCCAACCATCAGCTGCAGTTACTTTTTGAGTTTTAAATTCTTGACCATTCTTCAACAATTTAATGGTAATTTCTTTTGGCCGTTTGCCATCTTGGTCGTTAGCATCATCCCATGTTTTAGTACCCTTCACAGAAGTTTTTTCTGGAGTTCTACTATTTGTAACAGTGAAGCCTTGTTCTACGCTTCCTGCTGTTGAACTTGCATATCCATTTTCAACGGTTGTTTCCTTAATAGTGTATTCAATTTTCTTACCTGCTTTATACACATCAAGATTTGAGAAGCTTCCTGTCCAATTGTTTTCTTTATTTAAGACAAGCGTTTGATCTGTTTTTTGACCATTTGCATAAAGAGTGATGGTGACACTTGTAGGACGTTTTCCATCTTGATCTTCTGCGTCATTCCAGCTCTTAGTCACTTGGATACTTGTCTTTTTAGGTGTGTATGAGTTTTTGATGTCATATCCTGTAACTTCTGTTGTATACCCTTCTACCGCTTCTTCGGTAATCGTGTAATTCATTTTTTTACCAGTTTTTACATTATATTCATCTACATTTTCAAATGTATAAACCCATCTTCCAGAAGCATCTGGTGTCACATCCTTAGATTGAACTACTTTTTGATCTTCATCTAGTAAGTTCACTCTGATTTTTGAAGGACGTTTTCCATCTTGGTCATTGGCATCGTCCCATGTTTTTTCACCAGAAATGTTGATTTTAATTCTCTTATTGGTAACAGTTTTTAAGGCTCCACCTTTAGGAGTTACTTCTAATGTAAATGTATCTCCATTTAATTGATAGCCTGTAGGAGCTTGAATTTCTCTTACTGTGTAAGTTCCTTGTTTTAACACACCAGAGATAATTGTACCGTCTTTACCCGTTTTTAATTCAAATTTTTGGTTATCTGGACCAGTAACTTCGAATACCGCATTTGCAAGAACAATTTTCTTATCTTCTTCATCGACTTTCGTCAATTTGATTTTACTTGCTAATTGTCCATCAGCAGTACCACCAGCTTCTGATGACTTATAAGTAAATCCGTGTTCTTTCGAACCACCAGCATGCGTTACTTTAATTTTGTTTCTTAAAGAAGAGCCAATCGTGTAAGTCGTTCTATAAGTTAAACGATATTGTTTTGCTCCAGTATCTCCCATATTAATCGTAAACGATTGATTATTATTACTTAATTGAAGTTTGCCATCTAAACTAATTTTATTAAGTCTTCGAAGAATCGCACCTTCATCTGTATATTCTACTTCTTCTAATACAAAAGAACCCGGAATATAAGTTTCTCCATTTGGAAGTTCATCTGTAATAACCGCATTCTTCAAATCTGCTTTAGCATAGTTGATATTTGCATACCATTCTACTTGATCAATCCTTTGTCCATTTTGTGTAACTTGTTGCCCCCATTTAGAAATAATTTGATCTGCTGGAACACCAACTTTTTTTACTTTAAGGTTTGTAGAAGTGACTTTCCCTTTAACAGAAATATCAAATTGGTTCACCGCATTGTCTTTTGTAACACGTTTATTAAATAGAGCACCTAAAAAAAGCTTCCCTTTGACATCATATTTATTATTAATTTTGTCATTAAAGGTAACTCGAATCTTACCTCCAATAGCTTCAGGGCCTGTAGTCACAACAGCTCTAGCAATTACATTCCCCTCAGAATCCGTTAAATCAAATTGGGGTTCTGAATACCCAGGTGGAAATGTTAAATTATTAGGAAGTGTAATATCAAAATAATCCCCAGAATGTAATACCGAGCCCGAATTACTAACTTGCCAATCCATTGCTAAGTAAAAGAAGTCACTTTTATTTAATTCGTTAACTGGCTTTTTATTTGCATTTTGGATTTCAAAATGCGTAATCGTTGCATCTACTTCTTGTGGAGTTCCCTCGGCAAGTACTGAAGAATTCAATCCTTGCATAAGAAAACCAACGACGACAAACAGCGACAATAATTTTAAAAATTTTTGTTTCATCTTAATCTCCTTTTTCTATGTGCGTTTCCCAACATAACACATGAGCAACTAACCTCTTATTCCCCAAATAAGAAAAAATCATCACCTTTCCACAATAATTGTTAACTATCAATTTAATTGTACCATAAAAAAGAACATTTTATGAAATGTTATCATATTTTTTTCATATAAATTTATATATTTTAGGATTAATTCCCCAAAACTTAGTATGTAACATTTTTTATATACTTTGCTCTTTGGGAAATTTATTCTTAAATAAATAATATGCAATCATCAGTGGAATTAATGAACCTAGCCATGCTAATGGGTTTGCCATCGTTGCTCCCGTATACCCATATAAATTGGAAAGTACTACGGCTGCAAAAGCTCGCATACATAATTCCATAATTCCTGCTATGGTAGGTGTAAAAGTCTTTCCTACCCCTTGTAAAGTGTATCGATAAATAAAGAGCAATGATAAAAGACTATACATCGTTCCATTCGTTATAAAATAAATCGCCCCTAACTCAACCACTTCTTCATGTCCAACGCCGACAAAAGCACGAATAAAAATAGGACTAAACAGATTTAGAATGATTCCCACTGAAATTGCAAAAGTCAAGGATAACTTAATGCAATCTCGTACGCCTCTCCAAATACGATCGTATTTTTTGGCTCCATAGTTTTGAGCCACAAAAGTTGCCATCGTTACTCCAAAAGACATCATTGGAAGAATAGCAACTTGGTCAATTTTTTGTGCGGCTGTATAAGCAGCTACAGCAGTTGCTCCCAATTGATTTAAAGTGATTTGAATAATAATGGCCCCTATTGCAATAATGGAGGATTGAAAGGCCATCGGAAACGAAATGCGAACATGTTCTCTAACGTCCGAAGATTCTGCAACGAAGTCTTTTGAGTTCAATCTTAAAATAGGAATTTTCTTCCATATATAAAGGATGCATGCGAGAGCAGAAAAAATTTGAGAAAGAACCGTCGCATATCCTGCTCCTTCAACTCCCATTCCGAACCCAGCAATAAAAACAACATCTAGAATAATATTCATGATACAAGCAATCACAAGGAAATACAATGGCGTTTTCGCGTCTCCGATTGAACGGAAAATATTAGAGAGCAAATTAAAAGCCATAGACGAAAAGATTCCCGCAAAGATGACCATCAAATAATCATAAGCGCCGTCAATAATTTCGACGGGCGTTTGCATGATTTCTAAAATTTGGCGACAAAAGACCATACTAAGAATTGTTAGAAGGATGGCAACCACGGCAGAAATCAGTATGGATACATAAAAACTACGCTTTACTCCTGAATAATTTTTAGCGCCATATCTTTGCGCAAGTGGAATGGCTAATCCCGCCGTTAGACCATTTGCAAATCCTAAAATGAGAAAAATAATACTTCCAGTTGAGCCAACAGAAGCTAATGCATGAACACCAATCGTTCGTCCAACGATAAATGTATCCGCCATGTTATATAATTGTTGGAATAAATTCCCAATTAATAATGGAATCGTAAAGTTCCAAATCAACTTGATAGGCTTGCCACTTGTCATATCTTTTGCCATGATTCACTCTCCTTTCTAGAAAACAGCATTATCTAGTATAATGCAAACAAATAAAAATGAACAGTACTTTAAATAGTTCTTTTATGAAAAACAGAGCTGTGATAAAATATAAATGAAAAGAGGCGAATGTTATGGCAGATTTTGATAAAAATAGAATTGCAAAAATGCAACAATACTTAACAGAAGTAACAGACCCTGAATTTAAAGGGAGTGCCACCGATAAAACGATTGCGATGGCTGAATTATTCAATTACTATCATTCCGATTGGAAAGCTGATGCAAGTCACTTCGTCAATCAAAACCTTGAACTCTTCGACGACGAAAAAATGCAAATGCTCTTCAGAAACTCAAACAAGGGACGTAAATCCCCACATACCATCATCCGACAAGAATCAAAGAGTAAATATAAACGCCCGATGAGACCGGGGGAAGACTAGGCAGAAAGACAGAAGACAAGAAAAACCTCACAATGTGAGTTTTTTCTGCTTCGTAGTCTTTCGCCCGCATAGTTTATTAGACATTCTTGAATCACGCGTGATGAAAAGAAATTCAATAAACCAATGCATCTAAGTCAAAGCACACACCCTTTGAATGCACCATGAAAATTATCATATATGATAATTTCACCATACGTATTTATCTGACAGAATTTATTTTATTGAACAAAAAAATCCCCACATCTGTGGGGATTTTGTCTTATCGAATACCTAACGCAATTCTTGCGTATCGTGACATTCGTTCAGGAGTCCATGCTGGATACCAAACGAGTTTCACATCTATTGTCTTCACTTCTTCAATCTCAGCTAATGCACGATGAATTTCATCTGTAATAATATCTGCTAGCGGACAACCCATTGTTGTAAGGGTCATATCCACTTTACAATGACCTTCCTCATTTAAGTCCACTCCGTAAATCAATCCTAGGTTTACAATATCAATTCCTAACTCGGGATCAATGACTGTTTCTAACGCTTCTAAAATCTTTTCTTGCATTGCTTCTGCTGCAGTTTTATTCTCTTCTGTCATTTGCTACTCTCCTATTGAAATACTTTTTGGAAAAAATCCGCTACTGCTTCAAACACTTGATGAGGGACTCGGTGACCTTCACCTTGTGTTTCATGCCATTCTACCTTTGTAGCGTATGGTTCTTTCTTAATACTATCATAAAATTCTTTATTTAATTCATAAGGCACTTTATCATCTGCTGTCCCATGCCATAAGAATAATGGACGTCCGTTAATACGTTCCGGGCGTTTTGCAAGAGCCATTGCATCTAAAAATGCTTTATTCTTCTCAATTTCCGCTTCTAATGCATCACATTGTTCCTTTGTTGTTCCTGTCATCCAAATGGAAGAAATCGTCCATTTAGCAAAACGAGCAGGATCTGCACTTCCCATCAAACTGGCTGCGGCTGTAATCTCTGGATAGTGATTGAACAATGCATATGTCGTAATACCACCCATGCTTAAACCAGATACCCCGAACTTCTCTTCATTTAAGAGTCCACGCTGTCTCATCTCTTCTTTTAAAACAGGAAGTTCTTTAATATTGTTTGCAACAATTTCCCAGATTTCTCCTCCAATTAGATGCACACCTCTGTCTCCATGTAATAGTTGGTCTGGTAAAATTGCACGAATGCCACGCTTAGCGAGTTCAACTCCAATGGTTACAACACGGTCTTTACTACCGGTCCAACCATGATAGAACACAACGATTGGAAGAACTTGGTCTTTTAAGGATGCATCCACCACTTCAGCGTATGGAATTCCATTTACTTCACGATAATCAATTTGAATCATAACTTCCTCTTTCTTCTTATTTTATTGAAAATATGGTACACTTATACAGATATTGTACTAAAATGAAACTTTAAGCTCAAGTTTCCAATTTACATAACCCTATTTGAAAGGAGTATTTATGAACCAAAAATTAATTGCCATCGATTTAGATGGAACTACTTTAAACGCAAATTCTGAACTAACACAAGAAACGATTGACACTCTTCATACCGTTCAAAAACTAGGCCATAAAGTTGCTATTGTTACCGGTCGTCCTTATCGTAGCTCAAAAGAAATATACAACCAATTGAATCTTGGAGGTCCTATTGTGAATTTCAATGGTGCCCTCTGTCATATTCCAAGCAAGCCAGAATGGGATGGACGCTATCATATCACATTGGATACTGATCTTGTTTTAGACTTAGTTGCTTTTAACAAGACTCTACCAGTGGATTATTTGATGGTTGAAGGAACTGAATTGATGTATTCAAATATTACAGATTTGCCCGATTGTCCATATTATCCAAAAGACCAGAAACCATTATTGATTCATCCAACAACTAAATTAAAAGAAAAGCCTACAGCGGTAGCGTTATTCTCTGACTTAGAATTACAATCTGAAATCAAGAAGAAAATTTTACATCGTTACAATAATGGTATTGAAGTTAGAACTTGGGGAGGAAGTTACCCTTGTCTAGAGGTGATTACAAGCGGCATCCATAAAGCAAAGGCCGTTGAACATCTTTCTCGTTATTATGATATTCATCAAAAGGACATTCTTGCCTTTGGTGATGAGGACAATGATATGGAAATGATTCAATACGCAGGGCATGGTGTTGCGATGAAAAACGGTATTGATGAATTGAAAAATGTGGCTAACGCTATTACTCCATTCACCAATGACCAAAATGGTTTGGCGAAGTATTTGCAAGATTACTTTAAATTATAGGATGAGAGAAATCGCGCTTAGAAACGAACTAAACTACAAAACTTTTGAATTACATTGCTCAATCGACATAAATTTCTAATAGGTAACCAAAAAGGATATCCCATGGGATATCCTTTTT